>CAYOHN010000167.1:0-8008 GCA_964403735.1 uncultured Spirochaetales bacterium
GAGTTGTTCGAGCGCAGATGGCGGCGCCCGATCAGCTGCAGACCGGTCGACACCAGCTCCGAGAGCTCGGCGCGCAGCCGCTCGATCTCCGCGGCAATCGGATCCGATGCCAGCTCGATCCTGCCGGACGGTGTCTCCAGGATTCCCGGCAGGCGCGGTTCGAGCGGCCCGAGATCGATGCCGTGCGGACGTGCGCGCAGCTTCTCGAGCGACAGCCCATCGGGATCCGCGCCGAAGCCCTCGCCCCACGGCCCGGTGCGCAGCAGGAAGTCGACCGCGCGCTCGGTCCCCGTAGCGCCCGAGAGCGCGGCGGCAATCTCCGCTGGCTCGCGGTCGGCGATCGGCGAACCAGCACTCTTCTGCTCCGCGGCAATCACGGCGCCGATCAGGAGCTCGTCGACGAGCGCGGGATCGCCTTCGGCGCCCTGCCCCGCGGCGATTCCCGCGAGCCGCGCCAGGATCTCCTCCTCGCGCATGGCCTCGCTCTCGAATACGGGCTCCGACCACTTGGCGAAGTGGCGCACCATCAAGCCGCCGAACGCGAGGTCGTAGTGCGGCCGCTCGAGCGGCGACGGCGGCGGCAGCAGCACGTGCGCGTGCCGCGTCGTCTCGTTGCGATACGGATCGACGCAGACGACGAACTCGAGCTCCGCGAGCGCGCGGTCGAGGCGTGCGCCGTCCGGCGTCGACAACACCGGATTGCCGGCGATCGTGATCAGCGCGCGCACCGGCGTGCCATCGCCAGCGGCCGGCGTCAGGATCTCGTCGGCCAGCGTGGCGACCGGCAGCTCGCCGCGCACCTCGGGCAATCCGCGTACACGGCTGCGCCAGCGGCCGGTCCGGAAGCCGGGGCCGCCGGGCGCACCGGAGGCGCCCGCCGGGCGCCGCGACCGCCGCGCGTGCGCAGCCTTCGAGAACATGGCACCGCCCGGGCGATCGAGATTGCCCGTCACGAGATTCAACACATCGACGGCCCACGACGCCAGCGTGCCGGACGCCACGGTATGCGTGCCGATCCGACCATAGACCGCCGCGCAGCGCGCACCGGCCAGCTCGCGCGCGAGCCGCCGGATCGAATCGGCGGAGATGCCGGTCCGCTCGGCGACGGCATCGGGCGCGAACGGCCGCACCCACGCCGTGACGTCTTCGATGCCGTCGACATGGCCGTCGAGCGCTCCCAGCCGAACGAGCTTCTCGTCCGCCAACACGTGCAGCAATGCGAGCAGCAGCAGCGCATCGGTGCCGGGTCGGATCGGCAGGTGCCAGTCGGCTTCTCGCGCAGTCCGCGTGCGGCGTGGATCCACGACGACGAGCTTGCCTCCGCGCGCGCGCAGCGCGCGCAGGCGCCCCGGGAAGTCCGGCGCCGTACACAGGCTCCCGTTCGACTCGAACGGATTGGCGCCGAGCATCAGCAGGTACTCGGTCCGGTCCAGATCCGGCACCGGAATCGCATTGGGATCGCCGAACAACAGCCCGCTCGAGACGTGCTTCGGCATCTGGTCGACGGTGCTCGCGGAGTAGATCTGCCGCGTTCCGAGCGCCCGCAGCAACGGCCGGACGTACAGCGAACCGGCCAGGTTGTGTACGTTCGGGTTGCCCAGATACACCGCAACGGCGTCGCGTCCATGGCGGGCGAGGACGCCGCCGAGGCCGCGCTCCACGGCGGCGAAGGCCTCCGGCCAATCGACCTCGCGCCAGCGTTCGCCGTCGCGCAGCCAGGGCCGGCGCAGCCGGTCGGGATCGCTGTGCAGTTCGCCGATCGCGACGCCCTTGGGGCACACGAAGCCGCGGCTGAAGGGGTCGTGCTCGTCGCCGCGCACGCGGTCGACCCGTTCGCCGGAGAGTTCGAGGGTCAGCCCGCAAGTCGCCTCGCAGAGCGGACAGGTGCGGTGGGCGATGCGACTGGTGGGCATCGAAAACCTCCAGACCGGGGGGACGACTCGTCACCCAGGGTGGCACAAGGCGAGGCGACGCGTCGAAGGCTACGATCGGGAGGTTCCGTTTCCGGGGGGCCCATCGCGTGCATCGCAAACCGCTGCTCGAGCTGCTGCTTCGCTACGCCGAGCGGCACCCCGAGGAAGCCGCGTGCGTGGCCCGCGTCCGCGCCCTCGTCGAGGCTCGCGCCGATTGCTTCGAGCGGACGGCGCTCCCCGGCCATCTCACCGGCTCGGCATTCGTGGTCTCCGCCGATCACCGGAAGGTCCTGCTCGTTCACCACCGCAAGCTCGATCGCTGGCTCCAGCCCGGCGGTCACGCCGACGGAGAAAGCGACCTCGCGCGTGTCGCGCTGCGCGAGGCGCAGGAGGAAACCGGCCTGGAGTCGCTGCACCTGCTCAGCCCAGGAGGCGCTGACCGCGAGCCGACGCCCCTCGACATCGACGTCCACGCGATCCCGGCGCGGCCCGGCGAGCCGGCGCACGAGCATCACGACGTGCGCTACCTGCTGCTCGCGGGCGGCCACGAAACGGCGCGCGCCAGCGAAGAGTCGTACGCCGTACGCTGGTTTTCGCTCGACGAGCTGGCATCACTCGGGGTCGACGAGAGCCTGCTCCGGATGGCCCGCAAGGCCCGGGCGCTGCTGACCAGCGTCATGGAAGGCTGAGCGGGCATGGCGGTCCACGAGTCCTGGTGCCCGCGCTGCCGGGTGACACACCCCCCGGAGCGCAAGGTCTGCGTCCACTGCGGCGGACGAACGGAGCCCCACCGAGACGGCGCGCAGATCTTCGACGTCCAGGCCGCGCGGGATGCGCAGCGGCAAATGCGAACGCAGACGGGGCGCGCTCCCGCCGAGCCGCCGCCGCCGATCGACGCCGCGGACGAGGAGGCGGAGCCGGAATCGCGAACGGTGCGCGGGGCCCGGCTCGGGATCACGCTGCTGTGGATCGCGCTGGCCGTGGGCGCCAGCCTGTTGCGGATGTGCCAGGAGCCCGGGTGAGCGACGCGCCGCTGCGCGTGCTCTCGTGGAACGTGAACGGGCTCCGCGCATGCGCGCGCAAGGGCTTCGCGGCGTGGCTCCGGCGCGCGCGACCCGATGTGTTGGGATTGCAGGAAGTCCGCGCGTTGCCCGAAGAGCTGCCGCCGGCGCTGCGGAGTCCGCGCCGCTTTCACACCACGTGGGTGCCGGCGGAACGCCGCGGCTACAGCGGCGTCGCGCTGTTCAGCCGCTGCGAGCCGGACCAGACCGAGTCTGCCCTCGGCATTCCGCGCTTCGATGCCGAAGGACGCTTCGTGCTCACCCGGATCGGCCGGCTGGCGATCATCAACGGCTACTTTCCGAAGGGCAGCGGTAGGCTACGCGACAACTCCCGCGTGCCGTACAAGCTCGCCTTCTATCGCGCGGTATTCGAGCGCGCCGAGCGACTCCGGCGCTCGGGCCTGCGCGTGCTGGTCCTGGGGGACTTCAACACCGCCCACCGCGAGATCGATCTCGCGCGCCCGCGTGAAAACGTCCGCACCAGCGGCTTCCTACCCGAGGAGCGCGCCGAGCTCGATCGCTGGCAGCGGGCGGGATGGGTGGACTGCTTCCGCGCGTTCGAGTCCGGGCCCGGGCACTACACGTGGTGGAGCCAGCGCCAGGGGGCGCGTGCGCGCAACGTCGGCTGGCGGATCGACGCCGTGCTCGCATCGCCGGCAGCGATGCGTTTCGTTCGAAGCGCCTTCCATCAGCCCGCGGTCCTCGGCTCGGATCACTGTCCGGTGGGTGTCGAACTCGATCGGGCGGTGCTCGAGTGAGCCCGTCCGGCGCGCCCCCGGCTGCGCTCGCGCGCGACGGCCGAACGCTCAGCGGCGCCGGCAAGGCCGTCTACGCGTCGGGGGATCTCACGGTCAACACGGCGTTGTCGGCGCTGTCGCTCGTCTACGCCACGTACTTCCTGGTCCAGATCGCGGATCTGCGTCCGCTACTGGCCGGACTGATCCCCCTGATCGGCCGGGTGCTCGACGCCTTCACGGACCCGCTGATGGGGCGGATCTCGGACCGCACCCGGCTGCGCGCCGGTCGCCGGCGCCCGTGGTTCCTGATCGGCGCCGTGCCGTTCGGACTCTCGTTTGCGCTGATGTGGGCGCAGGCACCGTTCGCGTCCGAGGCGGCGCGTTTCGCGTTCTACACCGCGGCGTACTGCCTGATGACCACGTCGATGACCATCCTGTCCGTGCCGTACCTGGCGCTGCTCCCCGAGATCGCACTCGACTACGATGCGCGCACGTCGCTGAACACGTGGCGCACGGTCGGATCGACGCTCGGGATCTTCGCTGCCGTGGCGATCCGGCCGGTCGCGGAGGCGTTCGGCGGCGGAGAACAGGGCTTCGCCGCCGCCGGCGCCGTCTACGGCGTGGCGCTCGCGCTGCCGTGGCTCGGAGTCTACCGAGCCACCTTCGAGCGGCCCGAGCTCCACCTGCAGCAGTCCGAGACGGGATTCTTCGCCTCCATCGTCTACACGTTCCGTCACGGCACGTTCATGCGCCTGGTCTGGCTGTACATCATGGGCCGCATCGCGATGGATCTCGCCGCGGCGCTGTTGATCCTGTACGTGAGCTACTGGCTCGGCCGCCCGGGCGACTTCGAACTCGTGATGCTGCTGTTCCTCGGCGCCGTCGTCGTCGCGTTGCCCTTCTGGCTGCGCGTCGCGCGCGGGCGCGACAAGGCGGTGGTGTTCGTCACTGGCTCGCTGTGGTGGATGGGTCTCACGCTCGGGCTCGCCTTCGTCCAGCCCGATTGGCCCCGCTGGCTGCTCTTCGCCTACGTCCCGCTGATCGGCTTCGGCTTCGCCGTCGTCGACCTGATGCCCTGGTCGATGGTCGGCGAAGTGATCGACGAGGACGAGGCCGAAAGCGGGGAACGCCGCGAGGGTCTGTACAACGGCATGTTCACGTTCCTGCGCAAACTCGGCGGCGGGCTCGGCGTCTTCCTCGTACTGGGTATCCTGGACGTCTTCGGGTACGAACGCGGAGCGACCCAGAGCGAGACCGCACGGCAGGCGATCCGCTGGATGACGGCATGTGCGCCGCCGTTCTTCCTGTTCTGGGCGGTTTGGTTCGCGCGCGGGTACCCGCTGACGCGCGCGCGTCACCACGAGATCCAGACCACGCTCGCAGGCCGCGGCGCCGCGCGGCTGGCGGCCCGCGACGCCGCGCTCGCGGACGCGCTCACGAAGGAAGGGTCTGGTTCGCCCTCTGGATGAGCCATTCCTGGGCACGCACGCCCTGCGTCCCATCGCTGCGCCGGTAGCTGCCGTCGGCCGAGAGCTCGCGCGCCTTCACGTCGTCGCGGCGGTAGACATCGAGGACTTCCTCGAGTCGCTGGATCACCGCGGGCGACCGGATCCGACACAGGACCTCGACGCGGCCGGATAGGTTGCGCGGCATCCAGTCCGCACTGCCGATCCACAGCTCCGGCTCGCCGTCGTTCTCGAACCGTACGACGCGCGTGTGTTCGAGGAAGCGGTCGACGATCGAGCGAACGCGGATGTTCTCCGAAAGTCCAGGAACGCCCGGCCGCAGACAGCAGATCCCGCGCACGATGAGATCGATCTCGACGCCGGCACGCGAAGCATCGTACAGCGCCAGGATCACTTCCTGGTCCTGGACCGCGTTCAGCTTGGCGACGATCGAAGCCGGCCGGCCCGCGCGCGCGTTCGCGGCCTCCCGGCGGATTCGCTCGAGCAGTCCGGAGCGCAGCGTGAACGGCGCGACCAGCAGATGATTCCAGCGCTCGCGACTCGATAGGCTGGTCAGCAGGTTGAACACGCTCGCCACCTCGGCGGTGATCTCCGGATCTGCGGTGAAGAGGCCAAAGTCCGTGTACAGCCGCGCCGTCGTCGGGTTGTAGTTGCCGGTTCCGATGTGGGCGTAGCGGCGGATCCCGTCCTCCTCGCGACGCACCACCAGCAACAGCTTGCAGTGGGTCTTGAGTCCCACCAGCCCGTAGACGATCTGGACGCCCGCCTCCTCCATGCGCCGCGCCCAGCGGATGTTCTTCGCCTCGTCGAAGCGCGCCTTCAGCTCGACCACCGCCGTCACGTGCTTGCCGCGCTCGGCGGCGGCCAGCAGCGCGCGCGCGATCGAGGAGTCCTCGCTGGTGCGGTAGAGCGTCTGCTTGATCGCCAGCACCTTGGGGTCTTCCGCGGCCTGCTCGATGAACTCGACCACGCTGTCGAAGGAATCGAACGGGTGGTGCAGCAGCAGGTCCCCGGAGCGAATCGACGGGAACAGCTTGGAGGGGTCGCGCAGCGCGATGTGGACCGGCGGGATGAAGGGCGCATCCAGCAGTTGCTCTTCCTGCTCGAGTTCCACGAGCTGCATCAGCCGCGAGAGGTTCACCGGCCCCTCGCAGTCGTGGACGTCGCTGGCCTCGAGTGCGAAGACCTCCACCAGCTCCTGACGCAGTCGCTCGCCCACCGGCGCGCGCAGCTCGAGACGCACCGGGTCTCCGCGACGCCGCTTGCGCAGCTCCTGCTCGATCGCGGTCAGCAGGTTCTCGACCTCTTCCTCGTCGACGTAGAGATTGCTGTTGCGGACCACCCGGAACGCGGTGTGGTCGAGGATCGTCGCGCGGGCGAAGAGTTCCGGGAGCTGCCAGCGAATGGTGTCCGCGAGGAAGACGTAGGTCCGGTCGGGGGCCGGCGTCGGCACTCGGAAGATTCGCGGCAGGACCCGCGGCACCTGGACCACCGCCAGCCGCGCGGGCTCTTCCGGATCGTCGGCGTCGAGCAGCGCGGCGATGTTGAGGTTGCCGCTGCCGACGAACGGGAACGGGTGCGCAGGGTCGACGGCGATCGGCGTCAACACCGGGAAGATCTCGGCCTGGAAATGCCCACGCAGCCAGCTCTGCTGCTCGGTGCTCAGCTGATCCGGCGTCGTGACGACGATGCCTTCCTTCTCGAGCGCCGGCCGGAGCTCGTGGTTCCAGCACTTGTAGAAGGAGCGGACGAGCTCCCGCACGGCGGGTTCGATCGCGGCGAGCTGCTCGGCGGCCGTCGTGCCGTCGGGTCCGCGCGTCGCAACCCCCACCTCGGCCTGCTGGCGCAACCCCGCCACCCGGACCTCGTAGAACTCGACGAGGTTCGAGTCGAAGATCGACAGGAACTTCACGCGCTCGAGCAGCGGATTCGCGGGGTCCTGGGCTTCCTCGAGGACGCGGCGATTGAACGCGAGCCAGGAGAGTTCGCGGTTGATGAACCACTCGGGGCGGGTTTTGGGTTCGTCGGTCATGAGGGCAGGATCGGCCATCGGCGGCCGGGAGCCAAGCGAGGCCCGGAGCGGGCGGCCGGAGCGTTCCGGGGCGGCTCAGCGGCCGTCGTCTGCGCCGTGTTCCACGCGTTCCCCGCGCGCCCAGTCGAGCCGCAGACCCGCGTGCCCACAGCGCAGCTCGAGCGCCTCCATCGGAAACGCGGCGCCGCCCCAGGGCGTCTCGTAGCGCGGAAAGCCGTGCAGCGGAACGTCGCGGCCCGCGTGGCGCAGGGGCCCGCGCCAGCCGAACTCGATCGAGCCCTGCGACGGGGAGCGGTAGCGGACGCGGCCCGGGCGGAACACCAGCGGGGCACCCGCGACTCGCTCCCGGAAATGCTCGAAGGACTTATCGTCAACTCTCCGTCCCAGCTCGCAAATCCAGACGTTGTCGGAGCCATCGGCTCGGAGCTCGCGGCCGCGGTCCTCGCCGGCGTCGGGTGCGTCGTTCCAGCGCGTCGGCTGCTGCGAGCGCAGCGCCAGATAGCCGTCGCCCCGGCGCGCGAACACCCAGCCGGCCGCCTCGCGCACCTCGTCGAATCGGTCGCGCGGCAGCCACGCGTGCGTGAAGCGGTTGCGGTTGGCCACGTAGAGCGCCGGCCGCTGCCGGATCCGATAGATCGCGATCGCGACGCTGCCGACCTGAGCGACGCGCGGCAGGGTTGCCGATCCCGTCCACCAGCCCGGGGAGCGGGCGCGGCGCGGCCCCGGATGCGTCGTGAAGCAGACCGCGTCCGGCCCGAGCGTCGCCTGCCACGGATGCTGCTGGTCGCCGCCCATTCCC
>CAYOHN010000168.1:0-7939 GCA_964403735.1 uncultured Spirochaetales bacterium
TCTGGGCCGTGTCTCAGTCCCAGTGTGGCTGATCGTCCTCTCAGACCAGCTACCCATCGTCGCCTTGGTGAGCCGTTACCTCGCCAACTAGCTAATGGGACGCGGGCCCATCTCGTGGTGATAGCTTGCAAGCAGAGGCCATCTTTTCCCACGAGGTCCGAAGACCTCGTGGGCTTATCCGGTATTAGCTCGGGTTTCCCCAGGTTATCCCAGACCTCGAGGCAGGTTGCCCACGCGTTACTCACCCGTCTGCCGCTGTACTCAGGGCCGAAGCCCCTTTCTCGCCCGACTTGCATGTCTTAGGCACGCCGCCAGCGTTCGTTCTGAGCCAGGATCAAACTCTCCAGTTTGAACCTTTGCGACGAAGCAAACCGAAGTTCACTTCGTTGCGATGACAAGCGGTCCAACGCCGGGCTAAATCGGCGCGGGATCGCATTACGGGGATCGAACTCGACTCGTTTTCCGTCCGGCGGACATCCCCTGCCCGCTGGACTGCACGCTATTCGGTTTTCAAAGACCGAGCGAAACCTCCGACGGATCTGTCTTGGATCCGCGAGGCACCGACTCGAGTCATCTGAACTCGATATCGAAAACGAGGCCGAAGTCGAAGCGATCCCGGCCGCTCTCGTTTGAAGTTGCCGCTCGAAGCGCGGCGCTCGGAGCCAGAGGTCCCGAGCAGGAGGCGCACTATACGGGCAGGCGCGGCGAGCGTCAAGAGCTGAGGCGATTCATCGGCCCCCCGATGCCAACTCATTCCCGCGGGGCCTCCAGTTCTGTCCGCCAGCGCGTCGCGTGCCAGAGCTTCTTCCCGCGGCGCAGCAAGACGTACCCGCCCGGCAGAAGATCCCCGTGGCGGATGCGCTGGCCTCCTGCAAGGCGCCGGCCATTCACCCAGATCGCGCCCCGCTCGAGGAACTCGCGAGCCTCACGCCTCGACGTCGCCAGCGTCGTCTCGGGAAGCAGGTCCACGACCGGGCAGCCCTCTCCCGAGAGACGCGACGCCGCATGGTCGGAACTCGGGAGCTCCGCGGCCATCTCGCACAGCGTACTCGCGTCGAGCTCCGCGAGCTCCCCGTCCCCGAACAACGCCCTGCTCGCGGCCTCGACACGCGCACGTTCCGGCTCGCCGTGCAGACGTGCAGTCATGTGTCGTGCCAAAAGGGTCTGCGCAACACGATTCTGCGGCGCCTGCGCCTGCTCGGCCTCGATCGCCTCGATCTGCTCGCGCTCGAGCAACGTGAAGCGACGCAAGAACGCGCCGACATCGGCATCGGACACGTTGATCCAGTACTGGTAGAACGCGTAGGGGCTGGTTCGATCGCTGGTCAGCCAGATCGACCTCCCTTCGCTCTTGCCGACCTTTCGACCATCCGCATGAGTCAGCAACGGGGTCGTGACGCCGAATGCCTCGGTGGCATGTCCGAGGACGCGGTGGATCAAATCGATCCCCGCCGTGATGTTGCCAAATTGATCCGAGCCCGCCAGCTGCACGGTACAGCCGTATCCGCGGCGGAGATGGAGGTAGTCGAAGGCCTGCAACAACATGTAACTGAACTCGGTGTAGCTGATGCCCTGATCTCGAGTCGTCAGTCGTTCTCGGACGGAGTCCTTCTGAAGCATCGCATTCACTGAAAAGTGTTTTCCGATCTCGCGGAGAAAGTCCACATAGCGCACGCTGCCGAGCCAGTCGGCGTTGTTCAACACGAGAGCGGCGTTCTCAGCCGCAGGATCGAACGCAAGCAGGCGCTCGAAGACGCGCCGCTGCCCAGCCACGTTGGCCTCGACGGCTTCGGCCGACAGCAGCGGCCGCTCGCGATCCTTGCCCGAGGGATCGCCGATCAGGCCGGTTCCGCCCCCCACGACGACGAGCGGCCGGTGACCCGCGCGCTGCCAGTGGACGAGAAGCGAGATGGGAACCAGGTTGCCGATCGTGAGGCTGTCCGCGGTAGGATCGAAGCCGCAGTAGCCGATGCGCGAGGCGCCCTGCAGGTGCGGGGCCAGCGCTTCTTCGCCCGTCTGCTGATGCAGGAGGCCCCGCCAGCGCAGTGTTTCGAGAAAGTCGGCCATCGCGGGCGCAAGCTAGCCCGAATCGTTCGACACTTCCGCAGGCCCGCCCGTTCCGCCCACGCGCCACAGTCCGGCCTCCGTGTAGATGCCGACGACGCGATGATCTCGGGGGTTCGCCGGCACCGCCTCGACGAGCTGAAACGCGAACCCCACGCCGAAGACGTTCTCGAGATCGGCGGGGAGCGACCGGTCGTACCAGCCCCCGCCGCGTCCGAGGCGTCGGCCGGCGCGATCGAATGCGACGCCCGGAATCAGGACCAGGTCGTCCGGGAACAGCATCGCGGAAGGGCACGAAGGCACCGGCTCGAGCGTTCCGAACGATCCCTCTCGGAGCGCGTCCAGCCCGCACACCGGTGCGAACTCGAGCCGTCCGTCGGAAGCGGCTCGCGGCAGAAGCAGGATGCGACCCGTTTCGAGAACGACGTGCAATAGATCCGCGGTGGGAACCTCATCGGGAAGCGCCGCATAGAGGACCACGCGACGCGCACGCTGGAACTCCGATGAGGCCGTCACCAGGCGTTCGACGGCAGCTCCGGCGGTTCGGCGCCACTCGGAGTCGAGGCGACGCCTGCGCGCGCGCATCGAAACCCGCAGCCGCGCCTTCGCTTGTTCGATCGAGGGCAACTCAGACAGGCGACACGGGCCTGGGATCCTGAAGAGCAGACTCGATCCGCTCGCTCAGTTGGCGGACGCGATTCGCCATTCCCGCTCCGGTGCGGCGCGCCGTCCGCTCACTGAGCAGGTCACGGGCCAGATTGACGGCCGTCATCATCGCGAGGTCGAGGCTGTCGACGGCCCCGGTCCGGTCCCGCAAGCGACCCATGGTCTCGTCGACGAGGCCGGCGACCCGCTGCAGCTCCGCGGGATCTGCATCCGTGCGGATCCGATACTCCTGACCGAGCACGCGAATCGAAACCAGCCGGCGGGCCGCCATGCACTACGCTCCGCGTTTCGTGGGTTCCGTGAAGTGGTGTTCGATCTGATCGATCTGGCCCAAGAGATCGTCGATCCGCTTGGCGATGTCGCGCTGGAGCTGGTTGCTCTCGCGAGCCTGGGCCTCCAACTCCTCGACGCGCCGGTCTCGGATCGCCAGCACCTCGGCGAGACGATTGTTCTCGCGCCGGAGCGCTTCGTATCGGTCCAGCAGCGCGAAGATGGCGCTCTCGAGGCGGTCGAAGCCCGCCCGGTCGCTCGGGGCCGGATCCGCCCGCTCCGTGCACGCGGCAGCGGGGGCGCTGGTATCAGTCGGTGAGGGAATTGGAGCCATCTCCCCGGGCGATTCGTCTGCTGTCGATCCTACAGACGGGGATGGAAACGCGTCAAGCTCGATTTCGGGCTAGTGACCCGAGGTGTGGCGTCAGACGTGGGCGTCCCGGGATTGCAGCATCGACTGGCGGACGAGATACGCATCGACCGCCCGAGCGGCCTCGCGCCCCTCCCAGAGCGCCCAGACGACCAGCGACTGACCGCGGCGGCAGTCCCCCGCGGCGAACACGCCCGACTCGCTGGTGGCGAAGCCCTTCGTGTCTGCAGCGAGATTGCCGCGAGCATCGAGACGCACCCCCGTCTGCTCGACGAGCCCCTCGTGGACGGGGTGCACGAAACCCATCGCCAGTAGGACCAGATCCGCGGGAATTTCGAACTCGCTGCCCGCAATCTCCTGCATCGGGCGGCGTCCGGTCTCGGGATCGGGAGCGCCGAATTCGAGCCGAACCGCGTGGAGGGTCTCGACTCGGCCCCCAGTGCCAGTGAATCGCTTGGTCGCGATCGCGAACTCGCGACGCCCGCCTTCCTCGTGCGAACTGGAGGACCGGTACATCATCGGCCAGAGCGGCCACGGCGTGGACGGGTCGCGCTGGTCCGGCGGGCGCGGCAGCAGCTCGATCGACGTGACGGACTTGGCGCCCTGACGATGCGAGGTGCCGACACAGTCGGATCCCGTATCGCCGCCGCCGAGCACCACGACGTGCTTGCCGCTCGCGAGGATCTCGCTCTGCTCGGGAATGTGGTCGCCGGCGACGCGGCGGTTGTTCTGGCTCAGGAACTCCATCGCGAAGTGGACCCCGTCGAGTTCCCGGCCCGGAACCGGCAGATCGCGCGGCTGCTCGGACCCGGTCGCCAACAGCACTGCATCGAAGCTGCGCCGCAACTCGGCCACCGAGAGATCCACGCCGACATGAACGCCGGTCTGGAACTGCACACCCTCTTCCCGCATCTGTTCCATGCGGCGATCGACGAGCCACTTCTCGAGCTTGAAGTCGGGAATTCCGTAGCGCAGCAGCCCGCCGATCCGGTCGTTCTTCTCGAACAGCGTCACCGTATGGCCTGCGCGCGACAGCTGCTGCGCGGCCGCGAGCCCCGCAGGACCCGATCCCACGATCGCCACCGAGCGGCCGGTCCGTCGCTCGGGACGAACCGGGGCGACCCAGCCCTCTTCCCAGCCGCGCCGGATGATCTCCCACTCGACCTGCTTGATCGTGACCGGCGGCTGGTTGATCCCCAGCACACAGGCCGCCTCGCAGGGCGCCGGGCACACGAGTCCGGTGAACTCCGGAAAGTTGTTCGTCGAATGCAGCCGGTCGAGCGCGTCCTGCCAGCGATCGCGATACGCGAAGTCGTTCCAGTCCGGAATGATGTTGCCGAGCGGACAGCCGTTGTTGCAGAACGGAACGCCGCAGTCCATGCAGCGCGCCGCCTGCTTGCGGACCTCCTCCGGTGACGGATCGAGCTGCACCTCGTGCCAGTCGGCGACCCGCTCGGAAACCGGCCGATACGGCGTGTCCTTGCGCTCGTACTCGAGGAATCCCGTTACTCTAGCCATCCCCCGTCCTCGCTCCGATCCGCGCATCGAGCGCCAGCTTGAGATCCTTCGGGAACACCTTGACGAACTTCGGCGCGAAGTCGTTCCACTTGCGCAGCACCTCTTCCGCGCGCTCGCTGCGCGTGTACTCGAAATGCCGCCGCAGCACGCGCTGCAGAAACTCCTCGTCTTCGACCGTCAGCGGATCGAGATCGACACGATCGAGGTTCACCCGCGTCGGGAAGCTTCCATCGAGATCCAACACGTAGGCGAAGCCACCGGACATCCCCGCCGCGAAGTTCCGTCCGGTGCGCCCGAGCACGACGACCCGGCCGCCGGTCATGTACTCACAGCCGTGATCGCCAACCCCTTCCACGACGGCCTGCGCGCCACTGTTGCGGACGCAGAAGCGCTCGCCGGCCAGCCCCTGGAAGTAGGCTTCCCCGGCCGTGGCGCCGTACAGCGCCACGTTGCCGGTGATGACGTTCTCGGCCGGGTCGAAGGTCGCGGCATCGGGCACCCGCACGATGATCCTTGCTCCCGACAGGCCCTTGCCGCAGTAGTCGTTGGTGTCGCCATCCACGTGCAGCGTCATGCCGCGCGGCGCGAAGGCGCCAAAGCTCTGGCCTGCCGAACCGGTGAAGCGCAGCACGATGGTATCGTCCGGCAAACCCTCCTCGCCGTACCGGCGCGAGACCTCGGAACCCAGGATCGTCCCGACGGTCCGATCCGTATTGTGGATCGGCAGCCGCGCCTCCACCGCTTCCCCCCGATCGAGCGCCGGCGCCGCGAGGGTCAGCAGCTTCTGATCGAGCACCCCATCGAGCCCGTGGTCCTGCTGCTCGCAGTGGCGGATCGCGAAGGAGACGTCGGGCCGGTGCAGCAGCTCGGAAAAGTCGAGGCCCTGGGTCTTCCAGTGCTGCAGCGCAGGGTCGACATGGAGACGGTCGGTCTGGCCGACCATCTCGTCGACGGTGCGGAAGCCGAGCTTCGCCATCAGCTCGCGCAGCTCCTCGGCGACGAAGAAGAAGTACTGGACCACGTGCTCCGGCAGTCCGGCGAAGCGTTCTCGCAACACGGGGTTCTGGGTTGCGATGCCGACCGGACACGTGTTCAGGTGGCAGACCCGCATCAGGATGCACCCGGCGGCGACCAGCGGCGCCGTCGAGAAGCCGAACTCGTCGGCGCCGAGCAGCGCGGCGATCGCCACATCCCGGCCGGTCTTCAGGCCGCCGTCCGTCTGGACGCGGATGCGCCCCCGCAGCCCGTTCAGCACCAGCGTCTGCTGGGTCTCCGCGAGTCCGAGCTCCCACGGCAGCCCGGCATGCTTGATCGACGCCAGCGGCGACGCACCGGTGCCGCCGTCATGGCCCGAGATCAGCAGGCCGTCGGCCTTGCCCTTCGCGACCCCTGCGGCGATCGTGCCGACGCCGGTCTCCGCGACCAGCTTGACGCTGATCTTTGCCGCTCGATTGGCGTTCTTGAGGTCGTAGATCAGCTGCGACAGGTCCTCGATCGAGTAGATGTCGTGATGGGGCGGCGGCGAGATCAGCCCGACGCCCGGCGTCGAGTGCCGCGTCCTCGCGATGTCCTCGTCGACCTTGTGGCCGGGCAGCTCTCCGCCCTCGCCCGGCTTCGCGCCCTGCGCGATCTTGATCTGGATCTCGTCGGCGTTGACCAGATACCAGCTCGTCACCCCGAAGCGGCCCGACGCGACCTGCTTGATCGCGCTGCGACGCAGGTCGCCGTTCGGGTCGGGCGTGAAGCGCCGCGAGTCCTCGCCGCCCTCGCCGCTGTTGCTCTTGCCCGCGATGCGATTCATCGCGATCGCCAGCGTCTCGTGCGCTTCGATCGAGATGGCTCCGTACGACATGGCACCGGTACAGAAGCGTTGGACGATCTCCTCGGCCGGCTCGACGGCGTCGAGCGGGAGTGGCGTGTCGCTGAAGCGGAACTGGAACAGCCCCCGCAGCGTGCAGAAGCGCTCGGCCTCGCCATCTGCCGCGCGCGAGAACTCCTTGAAGGTCTCGAAGCTCTTCTGGCGCACGGCGTGCTGCAGATTCGCGACGCTCTCGGGATTGAAGGTGTGGCGTTCGCCGCGGCGGCGCCATTGATAGAGACCGCCCGGATCGAGCTCCGGATACACCCAGCCGGCCCCCGGGAAGGCGCGCTCGTGGCGCATCGCGCACTCGCGCGCGAGGACGTCGTAGCCGACGCCCGACACCCGCGACGCCGTCCCGCTGAAGCAATGCGCCACCAGGTCGCGATCCAGGCCGACCGTCTCGAAGATCTGCGCGCCGCGGTAGCTCTGCAGCGTCGAGATCCCCATCTTCGCCATCGTCTTCAGCAGGCCCTTGTCGCAGGCCTTCAGGTAGTTCTGGATCGCTTTGGCGGCGCCGATCGCGGCCGGCACGTAGAGGTCTTCCTCCACGAGTTCGCGGATCGTCTCGAACGCCAGGTACGGATTGATCGCTCCCGCGCCATAGCCAATCAGCAACGCGAACTGCGAGACATCGCGCGCCTCGGCGGTCTCGCAGATCAACCCGCACTGGGTGCGCAGGCCTTCGCGCGTCAGATGATGGTGGACGGCGCCGGTGGCCAGCAGCATCGGAATCGGCGCGAGCTCCGGCGTAATGCCTCGATCCGACAGCACGAGGATCTCGACGCCCTCGCGCACGGCGGCGGCGGCCTCCCGGCACAGTCCATCGAGCGCGCCGCGCAGGCCTTCGCCGCCCTCGGCAACCTTGAACAGCGAACTCAACGTGCGCACGCGGAAACCGGGCCGCGCGATGCCGCGAATCCGCTCGAGCTCCTCGTCGGTCAGGATCGGCCGGTTGCAGCGCAGCAGGCGGGCGTGCTCGGGCGTCTCCGCGAGCAGGTTCTTCTCGGCGCCGAGGGTCGCATAGAGGGACATCACGGTGCCCTCGTTGATCGAGTCCATCGCCGGATTCGTGACCTGTGCGAACAGCTGCTTGAAGTAGTGGTACAGCATGCGCGGCCGGTCGGAGAGACAGGCCAGCGCTTCGTCGTTGCCCATCGAGCCGATCGCCCACTTGCCATCGGCCGCCATCG
>CAYOHN010000169.1:0-1761 GCA_964403735.1 uncultured Spirochaetales bacterium
TGACAGGACTCGCAGCCCTGGCTTCGAAGCAGAGGCGTTGGTGAACGCCCTCTGATCTCTGGGCCTCGGACCCTTTCCGGGGCCGCGCGGCTCGGAGCCGCGCGGCCCGCGTTTCCGCACCTCCCGGCCGTCCAGAGGCCCCATGCGGTTCCTTCCCGATACGCGCCGAGCAAGGCGGCGACGCGCCGGTTGGTGCGATACGCCCCGAGCGGACCCGGATGGACTTCACGATTCGGGCGCGCTGGGGACCGGCGGTGTCCTCGCTTCCGAGTAGGATGGAGTCAATTTCAGTTCGGAGGATCCGATCGTGGATCGATTGCCGAACCCCCGCATGCGCCGGCCCGGTCTCTTGGTTCTGGCCGTCGCGCTCTCGATGGTTGCCATGCTGGCGCCAGGGGTCTTCCGTTCTCCCGGGCTCGTGGTGGGCATTCTGGCCGCGGCATTGGTCGCGAACGCCTGGATTCTCTGGCGGATCCCGCGATCGGCGCCGGAGGCCGATGCCGGCGATCTCGCGCCGCGGCGCTGAGCGAATCCCCGCGCTCCCGATCGGGATCCCGCGACTCGGGCGGCGAAGCGCTCGAACTTCGATCGTTCCGACGGCAGCAACTCCTGCTCGCGAATCGCGCGACGCACCGCGAGGGCAAGGACCAGGGCCCACGACCTGATCTCGGGAATCTGTTTCCACGTAGTCGGAAGTTTCTTCTCACCGTCTTCTGGACTCGCATGGCGGCATCGGTTCGAACTCTTGCGAAATCGGCGACTTCGAAGCTTTCCGCGCCGAGGTATGGAGTTTGCACCCCCTTCCGCACTGGGAAAAGGATGCGTGCTCGCCGCGCGTCACGGGATCGGCTCGTTCCGAGCCATTCGCTCTGGGTCCAGTGCCAAGAGGTCTCCGTTCACGCGCGGCTCCGGTCGCTCTCCCGGGGCCGACTCGGCGCGTTTGCGTCAGTTGCCGCTTGTGTTTCGGAGGGCTCCGGAGGAACCCGTTCATGCTGTGCTCGATCCCGCGCGCGCTCGGCCGCGCGCCCTCGCTTCGTGATTCCCTTTCTCTACTCGCGGGCGTCGCATTCGCTCTCTCCGCCGCACCGGCGTCGGCGATGACGGTCCAGACGCTGTTCGCCGATGACTTCAATCGTCCGAACTCGAACACCGTCGGCAACGGCTGGTTCGAGCACGCCGATGACGCCGCCGACATCGCGATCCTGCAGCAGGGTCCCGATGGCAGCGGCTCGGTGCAGCTGCGCGACGACTTCAAGAACGATCCCAACCAGCCGGCCCGGCGACGCCGACCTCTGGCACGACGTTGTGACCACCGGCTTCACGGACATCGTGTTCTCGTTCGACTGGGCCGTCGACGGCGGTGCCGATTCGGAGAACAGCGACCTCCTGTTCGCCGGCTTCCGGGTCCGGGCCACCGGCGTGTTCACCGAGCTCGCCCGCTTCCCGCTCGGCGGACCCGAGTCGCTCTGGACGAGCGAGAGCTTCGTGCTGCCGGCCGAGGCCGCCGATCAGCCGCAGATCCAGATCCGCTTCTGGGGCGACGTCAACAACAACAACGAGGGCGCCCGGATCGACAACGTCGTCGTGACGGGGCTCGTGCTCGCGGAGCCCTGATCGCGGGGAGACGGGGCATGTCGTTCCGCTTCCTCGCGCCGGGGAGTCGGTTCCGGACTCGACAGCTCGCTCCGGGAGAAGACCCGGACGCGCTGCAATCTTCCCGAATCCTGCGCTCTTCTGGTTCGTGTGCACGAACTGGATGTC
>CAYOHN010000169.1:1771-7893 GCA_964403735.1 uncultured Spirochaetales bacterium
GGGGGGGGGGGGAACGGTGGATCCGGGCGTTCTGGGCGTGCAGCGAGATCGCGGGCTGCCTCGCACGTGTCAGCGTCCCACCGAATCCCCTCGAACTACGCTCGGTTCGCGTCTTCCTTCTCGCAGCGCGACGTGAGACGATGCCGAGGCGTCACCGGATCGTCGGGACGCTCCTGGGAAAAGGGAACGAAGATGCGAAGTGTGCTGCAACGACTCTGTGTGCTGGCGGTCCTCTTAGCGGCTCCCTGGCTGCTCGCGGCTCCCGTCTCGGCGGTGACGATCGACTGGGTGACGGTGGGGGATCCGGGCAATGCCGCGGATACCGCGAGCAACTGCTTCGCGGCAAACCGCGGGTCTGTGGCGGAGGCCTACCGGATCTCGTAGTTCGAGGTGACGAACGCGCAGTACGCGGAGTTCCTGAACGCGAAGGCGGCTGCGGACCCGCTCGGGCTCTACAACCCGAACATGGGCAGCAGTGCGCAGGGCGGGATCACGCGCAGCGGGAGTTCGGGAAGCTTCACGTACGCGGTGAAGCCCGGCTTCGCCGACAAGCCGGTGAACTTCGTGTCGTTCTACGACAGCCTGCGCTTCACGAACTGGCTGAACAATGGGCAGGGGAGCGCGGACACCGAGACCGGCGCGTACACGCTGCTCGGCAGGACGGCGACGCCGAGCAACGGGCTCACGGTGACGCGCAACGCCGGCGCGAACATCTTCCTGCCGAGCGAGAACGAGTGGTTCAAGGCTGCCTTCTGGGATCCCGCGACGCAGAGCTTCCTCGACTTCCCGGCGGGCTCGAACAGCCCGACCGCGTGCGCCGCGCCGGGGGCTACGCCGAACACGGCGAACTGCGGGAGCGTGGTCGGCAACGTGACCGACGTCGGCGCCTTCACGGGTTCGGCGAGTCCGAACGGGACGTTCGACCAGGCCGGAAACGTGTACGAGTGGAACGAGCAGATCGTGAGCGGCTCGAACCGGGGCATCCGGGGCGGGAGCTGGAGCAGCAGTGCCAGCCTCCTCGCCGCGTCGAACCCGAACCTCGGCAACCCGAACAACGAGAACGACAACATCGGGTTTCGTGTCGCGAGTCCGGTCCCCGAGCCCGGCACGATGGTTCTCGTGATGACAGGACTCGCAGGACTGGCTGCGAAGCAGAGGCGTTCGTGAAGACCCTCTGACCTCTGGATCTTTGACCCTTGTCCGGGTCCCCGCGTCCGCGGCTCGAGAACTCCATCAAGCCCGCCTCGCCGCCGTGCCGATGAGCCCGGCATGAGAGCACGCGATGCGCGACGGCGAGCCTGCGCCTGGGTCCCCATCGCGGCGCTGACCCTCGCGTGCGTCGTCGCCGCCGGCTCCGCCGCAGCGGAGGGCCGGCTCTCGACGCCCGAAGAGGCCTACGCGGCACGCGGCATCCCGCGCGTCTTCGACGGGCGCCAGACACGAATGGAGCCGGCCGAGGCGCGCTTCCTCGAGGCGTTCTTCGCGCTCACCGACGAAGCCGTCGTCGAGAACGCGAATCTGCTGCGCTGGTTCGCCAGCGACGGACGCAGCGGGCTGCACTTCCTCGACGCCCGCGAGCGCCTCGCCGCGATCCGCGGGCGGATCGCGGCGCTGGAGCCGCCGGCGAGGCTCGGCCCCGTGCGCTCGATGGTGCTCGAGGCCTTGGATCACCAGCGGAGCTTCTTCGCCGAACACTACGACGCCGTGCAGGCGGGCCGTCCCTTCCATTCGCAGCTCACCGACGAGTTCGCCTGGCACGACGGGCCGCAGCGCGCGCGCGAGGCGCTGCGCCGCGCGTACGCCTAGCTGAGCGGCTTGTACCCGGAGGCAGATGCCGCCACCCGCGCCGCGTTGAATGCCCATCTGCGCGCGCTGGACCTCGGACCGTGAGAAGCCACACCGCGACGCGTGCGCTCGCGCTCTGCTGCGCGCTGCTCGCCGGCCCGGCCGGCGCCTACGAGCCGCCGCTCGATGCGCCCGCGGATGCCGGCCCGCCCGGCGACCGGGCCGCCGCGCCGGCGCCGTTGCGCTTCGATCCGCCCCACGCACCCGCGGCGGTCTTCGCGCTGATGGAGGACCTGCGCGCCGGCGATCCGGCCGCGCAGATCGCCGCCGCGCTGGCGCTGCGCGAACTCGGAGAGCTCGCGTTTCCCGCGCTGTCCCTGCTCGAGGAGCGACTCGAGCATCCCTCGATGGGCGTCCGCAAGACGGCGGCCGGAGCGCTCGGCGGGATCGGTCCCGCCGCCGAGTCCGCGGTCCCCGCACTCGCGCGGCGGCTCGAGGATCCGCACGCGTTCGTCCGCTCCTGGGCCGCGATGGCGCTCTACGAGATCGGCCCCGGCGCGCGCCCGGCCGCCGGTGCGCTCATCGCCCTGATGGAACGCGACGCCGAGAACCTGCGGGGTCGCGCCTGGTCCGCCTCCGCGCTCCCGCGCATCGGTGCGCCCGCCGCGCTCGCCGTGCCGCCCCTACTCCGCGCGCTCGGGCGCGATCCGTCCGAAGAGGTGCGCGCAGTCGCCGTGCTCGCGCTCGAAGAGTACGCTCGAGAGGCCGCCGCCCACGGCGCGCTAACGGCGCTGCTCGACACGCTCGACGATCCCCACTGGAAGGTGCGCGGCAACGCGGCGTGCGCGCTCCCCGCACTGATCTCGCCGCGCGATCCCGCGGCCGAAACGCTCGTCTCGCCACTCGTGACACTGCTGCGCGACTGGAGCGGCTACGTCCGCGGCTGCGCGCTGCGCTCGCTCGGAAGTCTCGGCGAACCGGCCCGCCGCGTGCGCCCCGACCTCGAAGCCCTCCTCGACGACGAAGACCCGCACGTCCGCCGCGAGGCCCGCGAGGCGCTCGACGCGCTCGGTGCTCCGTAGCGAGGAGCAGGCACGCCGAAGCGGAGTCCGCGGCCAAGATCACCGCTGCAGCCCACTATCTGTTAGACCACACGTTTCCGGCTGCGAGCTGTCACGGTGACCTGGAGACCTGCCTTCGAGAGCATCGCGACCAGAGCATCAATGCTGAAGACATCGATCTTCCCGCGCACCAAGTCGCTGATGCGCGGCTGACTCACGCCGAAGATCTTGCCGGCTTCGGCCTGAGTCAGGCCGCGGTCTTGGATCAGGCGCGCGAGTCGCGCCATCAGCTCGGACCGGATGCGCAGGTTCTCGGAGTCCTCGTTCGAGAATCCGAGGTCCCGGAACACGTTTCCGCTCGAGCGGCGGAGCTTTCGGGCTGCCATGGCGCGGTCATCCCTTCTTTCGGTGGCGGACCACCTCGGCCAAGTTGCGGCGGGCCATCTCAATGTCGGCCTGCCGCGTCTGCTGGGTCTTCTTCGGGAACGCGTGCAGCACGTAGATGGCTTCCGCAAACTTGGCCACGTATATCACGCGGTACTCGCCTTGCTCGTGGATCCGAATCTCTATCACGCCTGGCCCTACGGAGGGCAGAGGCTTCCAATCGTTCGGTTCGAGGCCGCGCTGCACGCGGTGGAGCTGGTGACCGGCTTCGCGGCGTGGGGCGTCAGGAAAGGCGCGGAGTCGCTCCAGGCTCGTACCCACCCAGATCAGAGCCTTGCTGGCCACGGGCGGACAATATCTAAACTTGTATGCCTGCGCCAGGTGAAGAGCGTGTGGCCCAACACGCGCTTGCAGCCGACCGGGACCCGCGCGTTCCAATCAAGGCGTGATACCATTTTGCGTCGGATATCATCGCTTCGGTTGTCGGCTCGAGGCGCGGGCCCCGGCGGCTGAAGCGCACACCGTTAGCCGGCCGACGACGCGGCTTGTTCGAAAACCCGCCGGTACCTGAGCTGGCGGACGAAACAGGCACCGAGTTCGATGTCTCGTGAGCTCCCGTCTGCGGCCCAACCCGCGCGCTCGTAGAAGCGACGTCCGCGCTGATTGTCTTCTAGCACCCACAGAACGGCGCCTCGGTAGCCGAGATCTCGCAACTTCCTTTCTGCGAACGCCAACAGCTGGGTACCGATGCGCTTCCTCCAGAGCTCCGGCAGCACGAAGAGCGACAGCAACTCGCCCACCTCTCCTCGCGAATCGCCTTCGCGCTCGTGGCCCCAGTCCGCATAGCCCGCCACCTGATTCCCGACCTCGGCTACCGCGATCCCGTAGAGGCCGCTCGGCCGGGCCCGCAGGATTCTCTCCCACTTCGCGGTGTCCAGCTGCGTCCGCATCCAATCGACGGCCGCGTCGGGCAGGACTCCGCGGTACGCGACCTCTCGCGCCTCCGTCAGAACGCGTGCGATCGCACGAGCGTCCTCGGGTCTTCCGCTCCGGATCTCCACCATCGGGTTCCATGCTGCCCTTCCGATGGCCGGCGAACAAGGAACTCGCGAGCGGGAACCTGTACCGCTCGATCCCGTCGCTCTCCGACACGAAGCAGGGTGGCGGACCTCCCGCCGAGAAGGGGCAGGGTCGGCGACCCGAGCGGCGCCTTCAGCAATACGGAACCCGGACGGCGCACACATCTCTCCTCGGTGTCCGCAGCGATGCGATCAGCCGCGATGATGCGCTCCGCTACCTCGACGTCGACGTCGACGACGCCGACATCGATGAGCTGGAGACGCGGATCGCGGCTGGCTGATGCCCGGCGAGATCCGGGTCGTCGATACGTCCTCCCTCCTCGAGGACCGGCGAGGCGAGGGGAGGGGACAGCTCGGGATCCCGAGGGCCGCGCAGCCCGGGGTCTACGACAAGCTCGGTGAACTCGTCGGCGAGGGCCTGCTCGTGTTTCCGAAGCGGGTGCTGGACGAGCTGAAGCGGCAGACGACGACGATCACAGCCAAGGGAGGGCGCGATCTGCCCTACGACTGGGCGAAGGCAAACGCCAAGGCTGCGACGCGCTTCGGAACGAACGTCCCCCTCTGACTGCCTTCCCCCTCCGACCGGCTTTCATTCCGGATCTGCCGATCCATGATTCCCAATCTGCCGGGGCGCTATTTCCGATCCGACGACACCCGCCGCGACGATCGGCCGCCATGTCGAGGCGCCTGTTCGCGATGCCATGACGGATACGCGCATCGTCGCGCTAGTCGGTCCCCGGGTGTCGGGCAAGACGACGCTCGTCCGCAATTCCCTGCACTCGAAGAAACCGGGCGCACGCCAGACTTGATCGAGCGGGTGGTTACGGGTGACTACCCGGAAGCGCTGGCGCGGCCGAAACCTGCGCGTCGGCAGGCCTGGCTATCCGCGTACGCGCGTGCGCTCGCGACGCGCGACGTCGCCGAGATCGCCGGCGTTTCGAAACCAACCGAACTGTCCCGGTTGATCGACCACGCGGCGGTCGCCTCCGGACAGATGGTCAATCTGTCCGCCCTCGCCAACCCGCTCGGCGTCGATGGCAAAACCGTCGACCGGTGGCTGACCCTGCTCGAACAGATGTTCGTCATCCGGCGGATCCGGTCGTGGCATCGCAACGACCGGAAGCGTCTCGTCAAGACGCCGAAGCTGCACTTCCTGGACAGCGGCCTGCTCGCGGCGCTTCGGCGCGTCACAGAAAAGGACATCGAAAACGATCGTTCGAAGCTCGGCGCGCTGCTCGAAGGCTTCGTCTTCTCGGAACTGTCGAAACTCATCGGACAGAGCGGCGATCCGGTATCGATCACTCACTTCCGCGACCGCGATCAGGTCGAGGTCGATTTCGTTCTGGAGAGGGCCGGTCGAGTCGTCGGCATCGAAGTGAAGGCTGCCGCGTCTGTGAGGCCGGAGGATCTCCGCGGGCTGAAGCGGATGCAGGACGTCGCGGACCGGGCCTTCGCGTGTGGCATCATCGTGCCCGATGGCGACCGCATCCAGCGCATCGGCGCCCGGCTCTACGCCATGCCCGTGAGCCAGCTCTGGGCTTGATACGAAGCACCGCCCGACGGACCCGGGAGTTCCTCCGTTTTGCGGTTCCATTCCCCGGTCGTTCGGGTCTAGAATCGCAGCAGGAGGAACCGCCATGCGTCTCATCACTGTTTCGTCGCAATGTTTCCGAGCGGCTGGCATCGCCACGATGCTGATCGTTTGGGTGGCCCCGGCCGTCGCCGCTCCGTTCGACATTGCCGGGATCTATCGGGGGGCCTGGAACAACACCACGTTCTCGAGCACGGGCGACGCGGAGGTCGTGATCGAGCT
>CAYOHN010000170.1:0-7761 GCA_964403735.1 uncultured Spirochaetales bacterium
GATCTTCCGTCGCGTCGTCCCGTTCACTGCCTTCATCGAAGGCTGGGCGCTCTACGCCGAACGTCTCGCCGCCGAGCAGGGCTGGCATCCGACTCCGATGGATCGCCTGGGACAACTGGTCGCCGAAGGCTTCCGCGCCGCGCGACTCGTCGTCGACACGGGTCTGCATGCCAAACGCTGGACGCGCGAGCAGGCGATCGAGTACATGCAGCGGAACACGGGAATGCCGGAAACGGACGTCGTCGCCGAGGTAGAGCGCTACATCGTTCTGCCGGGCCAGGCCTGCGCCTACAAGATCGGCCAACTGAAAGTACTCGAGCTGCGCGAGCGCGCGCAGCGCGTCCAGGGCTCGCGCTTCGACCTGCGCGCCTTCCACGATGTCGTCCTCGCCAATGGAGCGCTCCCTCTGGTGCTGCTGGAAACCGTCGTCGACGAGTGGTTGGCGGGGCGATGACCGGCGGTCGAAACGCACGGCGGGACTTCACCGAGCAGGAAATCGCGCCGATCCGCGACCGCGACGAGGTGTTCCTGGCGATCCGGAAGACCTTTTAGCGCTCTCTCGGCGGACGACGCTTCGTCGTGGCGGCGGAGTTCTTCCGTCGACCGCGCGCCGTGGCCGCGACGCCCTCGCCTTCGGCGACGAAGTCGAGGGCCAGTTCGAACGCCGCGCGCGTGTAGTCGAGGACGCGCTCGAATCCTTCGTCGGAGAGGCGTCGCGCTGCGTCGTGACCTCGGAACACGTTCAGGAAGCGGCGCTCGCGCTCCATCTGCAAGGGAATGAGTCCGATTCCCCAGTCCTCCAGCAGCGCCCACAGCGTCGGGTTCGAGCCGCGCGCGAGCTGGGCCACGAACGGAATGGGATCGTTGCGCGCGAGCAACGCCGACAGGCGTAGGATCAGCTCGAACGACAGCGTGGCCGTGCCGTCCTCGACCGCTTCGAGGAGCGATTGGTCGCGCAGATCGAGGGCGGCGGCCAGCTCGTCCACCGTGAGGCCGGCGAGCTCGCGCAGCTCGCGCACGGTCCGGCCGGCCTCTCGGCGCATGCGCGCGGCCTCCGGCGAGAGAAGCAGCGCGCGACCGACCTGGAGCCCCGCGGCCGGCGTCGCCGCGACACGCCCGCGCACGCCCTCGGTGAGCGCGCCAAACCCGCGCCGGAGCGCCGCCGAAAGCCCGCCATCGTCGGCCTCGATGGGAGGTTCCGCCGCGACGCGAGGACGAGCGCGCTTCTTGCCGGTCCGAGCGCGGGTCTTGCGGGGTCGCGTCGCCAGGGGTCGTCCTCCGGAGTCGATCGGCTCCTCATCCGGTGGCTGATGGTAGATCGGTCGCGCCCGATCGCCGCACCCGTCACAGCACGTCCGCGGCGCGCTGTCACAGGACCACGTCCTGCGGGCCTCGGAGCCCCTCGCGCCCCGTGCGCCATCACGGGCACGGATCTTGAAGCCGAGAATCGATGGCGCCCCGCGAAACGGGCGGATCGACGACCCCAGCGAGGAGACTTCTCGATGTCCGACTTTCTCTCGATGTACTCCATCCAGTACTGGCTCGAGTCTTGTCCGCAGGGCTACCTGATGGGCACGGAGTACGGCCACATCCCGGGTGCGCGGGAGCCGGACGTGATCCTCGAGAACGAAGTGCTGCGCACGGAGACGATCCGGACCACCGTGCAGCTCGTCATGGGGGAACGCTGCGCGCTGGCCGCGTCCTCGGGCCTGATCAATGCCGCGCCGGACGAGGCCAGCAAGCGCTTCCTCGCGACCCAGACGCTCGACGAGGCCCGACACACGGAGGTCTTCACGCAGCGCCTCTACGACCTCGGCGTCGAGAAGAACGAGCTCGAGAGCGTCCTCACGCACTATGCGAATCCGAATCTGGTGAACTTCGCCGAGATCTTGCTCGAGAAGGTGGACAAGAAGGACTTCGTGTCCGGCGTGGTCGGCCAGAACGTCATTCTCGAAGGCATGGCCTTCAGCGTGTTCGAGATGATGCAGGCGCTCTCGCAGGAGATGAACCCGAAGTTCGCGTCGACGCTCTCCGGCACGATCGCGGACGAGCGCCGGCACGTCGGCTTCGGCGAGAACTGCATCGGACAGCTGATCCGACAACACCCGGAGAAGAAGCCCGAGATCGAACGCATGCAGCGAGACATGTCGTACTACATGCTCGCCACGTTCGCAGACTCGTTCCGCAACAACCGGATGGCGGCCGAAATGGACCGTCTGGAGGCGCAGAGCGGCATCGAGCGCAAGGCGGCCGGCTATCAGGGCGTCGATCTCGCCAAGATGGAGCCCGAGGAGATGGAGAAGGTTCTCGCCGACACCGTGCTGAAGGAGTTCAAGATCCGCCTCGGACGCATCGGCATCGAGTACCAGACGCCCCGCACGCCGCAGTAGCGTCCGCGCAGCCGAGCTATCGGGGCGCGAGCAGCGCTTCCTCGTCGCCGTTGCAGGCGGCGAACGACGGGCGGGAAAGCGTGCGGTCGGTGTGGCGCGCTGCCTTCGGCCAGCGCGCGCGATCGATCGATTCTCCGGCGTACCCGAGCTGCCGGAGCATCGTCGCGATGGCGATGTCGGCGATCGTGAAGCGCCCTCCGACCAGCCACTCCGCGTCATCGAGCTGCTGCTCGAGGTAGTCGAGCAGCGGCGGGAGTTGCTCGCGCACGAGCACCCCCGCGGAGGCCTCGTCGGAGGGCTGCTGGAAGAAGCGCGGCCGGACGACGCGCTGAAAGAACACGGCGCCGGTCGTTTCGGCCAGCCGGGTGTCGGCCCATTCCTCGAACCAGAGCGCACGGGCCAGCGCTCTCGGCTCGTCGGGATAGAGCGGCGGTTCGGGCCGGCTGCGCTCGAGATAGACGCAGATCACCGAGGAGTCGGAGATCGCGAAGTCTCCGTCGGAGAGCGCGGGGACCTTGCCGAGTGGGCTCATGCGCCGGAACTCCGGCGTGGCGTTCGCGGGCGGAAACGGCGCAACGGGCCGCAGGGTATGCGGAATCCCCTTCTCGAACAGCACCACCCGGACCTTGCGGACGAACGGCGACGGCGCGATGCCATGGAGCACGACGGACATGCACGACTCCCGGAATCGGGTCTCGGAACCTCGGAGGCGCGAATGTAGAGTCTTGTATCCTCGGTGTCGTCCGCTTTTCCCGCCTGGAGCCCCGAACCGTGCTGCGATCCCGATCTCGATCCCGCCGGCTCCTCCGACTTCGCGGCGTCGCCGCCCGCGTCGTGCTCGCGAGCCTCGGCCTCGCGCTGGGCGCGTGTGCCACGGCGTACAACCCCGTCACCGGCCGGACGGAACTCACGACGATGTCGCCCGCACGCGAGGCGCAGCTCGGCCAGCAGGCGGCCGCGCAGGTCGAGCGCGAGATCGGCCTGGTCCGCGATGCCAAGCTCACAGCGTACGTCGATGCGATCGGCCAGCGACTCGCGGCCGCGTCGCCCCGGCGCGACGTTTCGTACCACTTCGCCATCGCCGACATGGCCGAACCGAATGCCTTCGCGCTGCCCGGCGGGTACATCTACGTGTCGCGCGGGCTGCTCGCGCTCGCGAACTCGGAAGACGAGTTGGCGAACGTGATCGGGCACGAGATCGGCCATGTCGCCGCGCGCCACGCCGCGCAGCGGGACACCCGCGCGACCGGCGTCGGCGTGCTCTCGGCGCTCGGTACGATCGCCGCCGCAGCGCTCGGCGGCGCCGAAGCCGCGCAGATGGCAGGTCAGCTCGGTCAGGTGGCCGGCGCCGGCCTGATCGCGTCGTACAGCCGAGACCAGGAGCGCCAGGCCGACGAGGTGGGCCAGCAGATCTCGGCCGCATCGGGCTGGGATCCCGCCGGCATGGCGACGTTCCTCGCGACGCTCGATCGCGAAGCGCAGCAGCGCGGGGGCGGCGTCGCGCGGCAACCGAGCTTCCTCGATTCCCACCCGGCAGCCGGGGAGCGATCCGTCGTGGCCCAGCAACGCGCGGCACAGCTGGCGGGTCGCGAAGCGGCACCCGTTGCCGGCAACCGGGCCGCGTTCCTGCGCCGGATCGAAGGCGTGCGCGTCGGTCCGGACCCGCGCGAGGGCGTCTTCCGGGACCAGCGCTTCCTACATCCTGTGCTCGACCTCACGCTCGAGTTCCCGCCGGGCTGGCGCACCCAGAACGCCCGCACCGCTGTCGGTGCGCAGGCTCCGCAGCGGGATGCCGTGGTGGTCTTCGAGTCTCAGGGGCCCCGCGAGGACCCGCGCACGGCGGCACAGCGCTGGCTGTCGGCGAATGGCGGGGTCCAGGTGGTCGAGAGCGGGGCGGTCCGCGTCGGCGGGGGCTGGCCGGCGTATCGGGCGGTCGCCCAGGCGCGGACCCAGCAAGGTGTCACCGGGCTCGCGCTCACGTGGATCGCCCACCCGAAGGGAACGTTCCGCCTGACCGGCATGACGCCGGCGAATGCGTGGCGCAGCCATGCCGGCGCCTTCGATCGCGTCGCGTCGAGCGTGCGGCCGCTGACCGCCGCCGAACGGCGGAGCATCTACGGCTTGCGGCTGCGCATCGTCGAGGCGCGGTCCGGCGAGACCCTCGAGGCGTTGGGGCGACGCACGAGCAATCGCTGGAGCGTGGGCGAGACGGCGCTCGCCAACGCGCTCCCGCGGAACGCTCGGCTCGAACGCGGCCGGCTGGTGAAGATCGCCGTCGCCGCGCCGATCGAGTGACGCTCGCCGCGCGCCCCCAGCCCGGACCCTTCAGGAAGGCGCGCCAAGAGGACGCTTCGAGCAGCGACGACGCGCCGGGTCAGACCTCGACCAGCTCGTCGTCGATCTTGCTCCAGCGGAACATCCCGAGCGCCGTCCGCACGTAGTAGAGCTTCGAGACGGGCTGCTTGCGTACGCGGCCCTCGGCTTCGATCCAGATCAGCTCGTCGCCGACGCGCAGCACGCGATCCGCTTCGAGCTGCGCGCGCTGCTCGGGCGTCAGCGCCGCCAGAACCGTCTCTTCCGCCGGCGACAGAACGGCATCACTCATACCGTCGGGGTCTCCGTGACGAGTCGATCGACCGCATGAACCGGCGGGGCCTCCCCCGCCATCAGCGAGGCGATCGCGCCGTACACCAGTTGGTGCTGGTGAAGACGCGAGCGATTGCGGAACGCCTCGGCGACCACCCGCACCTCGAAGTGGCCCGCACCGCCGGCCTGCACCTCGACGTCAGCGCCCGGCAGCGCCTCGCGGATCGCGTCGCGGAGGCGTTCCGTCACGTCTTCCTGGGCTCCGATCAGCTTCAGCGCCAAGGATCAGTACCGCGGCACCGAGGGGTCGATCTGCTGCGACCACGCATCGATCCCCCCCGCCACGTTGGAGACGTTGCGGAAGCCGAGACTGCGGAAGCGCTCGGCCGCCTGCTGGCTGCGGCCGCCGTGATGGCAATGGAACACCAGCGGCGTGTCCTTCGGCAGTCGCTCGAGTTCGGCGAGGACCTCCGCGTCGAGAAGTCGGGCTCCGGGAATGCTGGCCATCGCCTGCTCCTCGGGTGTCCGCGCATCGAGCAGGTGGATCGGTTCTCCGGAATCGAGCAGGCGCTTCAACTCGTGGACGTCGATCTGTTGAACGGCGGGCACCGCGGGCTCCGCCGCTGCCGGCGCGTTGGGGTTGTCGATGCGCAGCTCGTGGCCGCCGGACGTCTCGACGTGATCGATGACGAGGCCCTCGGCGCGCTGCGCGCTCATCACGTCGAAGAGAATCCGGACGCCGTTCGACTCGGCGACCAGCTCACCCGGCTCTTCGGGCCCCAGGTATGCCTGGTTCTGGAAGCTGCGATCGATGCGCAGGTGGACCGCCTTGCCTTCGGAGCGCGCCGCGGCGTCCTTCAGGAACGCAGCCGCCGCATCGGTGACGCGAATCGCCGGCACGCGGCGCTCGGGTACCGGGACCCCCAGCTTCTCGTGCAGCTCGCCGCTTCCGTACAGCTCCTTCACGATGTCGCAGCCGCCGAGGAACTCGCCCTTCACGTAGAGCTGCGGGATCGTCGGCCACTTCGAGTACGTTTTGACGCCGTCGCGGATCTCCGGATCCGACAGCACGTCCACGGTCTCGTACTCCGGAACGATCTCGTCGAGGATCCGCACGACGGTGGCGGAAAAGCCGCACTGCGGCTGCCGGCGGTTGCCCTTCATGAAGAGCACGACCGGGGCGGCAGTGATCGCGCTCTCGAGGCGCTGGCGGGTGGCATCATCGAGCATGGGTGGGTGTCCTCCTATCGCGAAGTCGGTGAGGATAGCTGCTGAACCGGGACGGGGCCCGACCGCCGCCGCGGTGCCCGGATCGCTCGGCGACGCCGGGCCGGGTGTGGCGCTCAGCGCCCGCCGTTCGCCCGAACGACGGCATCGATGTGCGCGACGGCCTCCGTCGGCGAATCGCTCGAGAAGACGGCGATCTCGCCCTCCGAGATCGTGCCCTCGCGCAGCGCCTGGTCGCCGAGCGTCGACAGGATGGGGCCCCAGTAGTCGGTGCCCATCGCGATCAGCGGAAAGCGGCGGATCTTGCCGGTCTGGATCAGCGTCGCCGTCTCGAAGATCTCGTCGAGCGTGCCGAGCCCCCCGGGCATCAGGATGAACGCGCCCGAGTACTTCACGAGCATGACCTTGCGCACGAAGAAATAGTTGAACGCCAGCGATCGATCGAGATACGGATTCGGCTGCTGCTCCGTCGGTAGTTGGATGTTGCAGCCGACACTCAGTCCGCCGCCCTCCTGGGCGCCGCGGTTGGCGGCCTCCATGACGCCGGGACCGCCGCCGGTGAGGACGGCGTAGCCGGCCTCGGCGAGGCGGCGTCCGGTCTCGCGCGCCAACGCGTAGTAGCGATGGTCCGCGGCGAAGCGCGCCGATCCGAACACCGTCACCGCGGGGCCGATGTCATAGAGCCCGCGGCAGCCGCGCACGAACTCCTGGAACACCTGGAACGCGCGGTCGAAGTCGACGAGCAGGTCGTCCGCCCCGCGCAGCCACGCCTCTTCGGAATGAGCGGCGTTCGTTCCCGGCGGGTGCTCGGGGGGATCCTCCGTCAACTGCGCGCCTCCTCTCGCCGCAGGTCGAGAATCTCGATGCGTTCGTTGGCGTCCGGATGCTTGGGAGACGGCCCCTCGGTCACCAGCGCGAGGTTTCCTTCGACCGAGTGCTCGCGCAGCCAGTCCCGCGCAAAGGCGCGCCAGTCGTCGGGCCGCTCGGTCACCAGGACGGGCCATACGCCCCAGCTGAACAGGAGGCGCTGGCAGACCGACTGCGAAGGGCTCACGGCGACGATCCACGGCGCGGGCCGGAAGCGCGCGATCCGCCGCGCGGTGGTCCCGCCGATCGTCGGCACGAAGACGGCGGCCGGCGCGGCGCGCTCGAGCAGCGTGTCCACCGAGATCGCGATCAGGTCGAACAGCGCCGCCCCGTCTTCGCGGGGCCGCTCGCGCAGCGCATCGCGGACGCCCCGCGCCGGCCGGATGCGCTCGATCGACGTGGCGATGCGCGCCAGCATCGCCACCGCTTCGGCCGGGTAGCGACCGATGGCCGACTCACCGGACAGCATCACCGCGTCGCTGCCGTCGAGGATCGCGTTGGCGACGTCGGTGGCTTCGGCGCGCGTGGGGCGCGGATTCTCCGTCATCGACTCGAGCATCTGCGTGGCGGTGATCACCGGCTTGCCGGCCAGGTTGGCGCGCTGGATCAGCCGCTTCTGCGCCAGCGCCATCTCCTCGATCGGAATCTCCACGCCGAGGTCGCCGCGCGCGACCATCAAGCCATCGGCCGC
>CAYOHN010000171.1:0-7702 GCA_964403735.1 uncultured Spirochaetales bacterium
ATCGGCTTCAAACATCTCGCGAACGCACTCGAAACCGGTATCGCCGATGTCGCCGGCGAGGAAAGCGGCGGCTTCGCCGTCGACTCGATGGCCCGAGACAAGGACGGCATCCTCGCCTGCGTGCTGTTCGCCGAGATGATGGCGGCCGAGGCAGCGCCGCTGGGGAAGCGGCTGGGCGAGCTATTGCGGCGGCACGGTCCGAGTGCCTGCGGCCGCACCGCGCTGCCAGCCAAGGAGGGCGCTCTCGAACGCATGGCACGGCTCTCGGAAGCGCCACCGGACCGCGTCGGGGACGCCGTGATCCGCGAGGTCGAACGGCTCGACGGCCTACGCCTGGACCTCGCCGACGGGTTCTTGATGCTGCGCGCGTCCGGGACCGAGCCGCTGATCCGCATCTATGCGGAAGCCCGCGATCGACGCGCACTGGCGCGCAGACTCGCTGCGGGTGGGGCGCTGCTGTCCGTGGACGGCACCCGCGCCGCCGACTAACCTTCCGGAGATCTTGGAATTTTCCTGCGGCAATCCTGCGGCAATCCCGCGGCAGTTGGTTCCCGCAGCCGAATCTCGTCTGCGGCGAACGATTCGCGGCAGTCTCCGGGAGCCAACGTCTGCGCGAGATACTCGAAGCCGATCCGGGAGAGCGTCAGCGGCATCGCCACGTCCTTCTAGTGATCTCCGGCGGCATCGCGGCCTACAAGATTCCCGACCTGGTGCGCACGCTGACGCGCATCGGTCTATCTGTTCGTTGCGTGCTGACGCGGAGCGCAGCCCAGTTCGTCGCGCCACTCGCGCTCCAGACGGTATCCGGTCACGCCGTCCGGACGGAGCTGTTCGACGCCGAGCAGGAGGGCGAGATCGACCACATCGCCCTCGCGGACTGGGCTGATCTCGTGCTGGTGGCGCCCGCGACCGCGGATCTGCTCGCGAAGATGAGCCACGGCCTCGCCGATACTCTCGCGAGCACGCTGCTGCTCGCGACTCGGGCGCCGATCCTCGTGGCGCCCGCGATGAACGTCAACATGTGGCGACACCCGGCGACCCAGGAGAATGTCGAGCGGCTGCGGCAGCGTGGCGTTCGTTTCGTCGGGCCCGAAGCCGGTGCGCTCGCCTGTGGCTGGGAGGGAGAGGGCCGACTCGCGGATCCCGCCGGGATCGCCGCCGAGGTCGATCTGTTGCTGGCGTCGAGGAGCATGACTGGAGAGGTCGTGCTGGTGACCGCCGGGGGGACCCGCGAACCGATCGATCCGGTGCGTGTCGTCGCCAACCGGTCGTCCGGGAAGATGGGATACGCGGTCGCTGCGGAAGCGGCACGGCGTGGTGCGCGCGTGATCGTGATCTCGGGCCCGACTGCGTTGAAGGCGCCTGCTGGCGTGCGCCGTGTGTCGGTGGAAACGGCGCTCGAGATGCGCGCGGCCGTGCAGGCCGAGCTGCCGCCCTGCACGATCTTCGTCGCGGCCGCAGCGGTCTCGGACTTTCGACCGGTGGCGCCGGCGGAGCACAAGATCAAGAAGGAGAGCCTCGCCGACGAGGCCCGGCTGGTCCTCGAGCTGGAGCGGACACCGGACATCCTGGCGGAGGTAGGGGAGACAACGGCACGCGAGCGGAGCGGAAGACTCGTCGTCGGGTTCGCCGCCGAGAGTCGAGATCTGCTCGTCGCCGCGCGCCGCAAGCTCGAGCGCAAGCGCTGTCACCTGATCGTCGCCAACGACGTCACGCGCGAAGGCGCCGGTTTCGACGTCGATACCAACGCCGTATCGTTCGTCGGCCCGGAAGGCCAGGCGGACGAGTTGCCGATGCTGTCGAAGCGCGAGGTGGCCGAGCGGCTGCTCGACCGCATCGAGAAACTGCGCGGAGATCGCCCGTGACCGAGACTCGCTGGAGGTTCGGTGCCGCCGCTGCCGTTCTTTTGATGGGTTCGATGGTTCTGACGGCCGGTTCTGCGGCGGCCGCGGGCCACGTGAACGTGATTCGCGTGGCCGGGACGATCAATCCCGCCTCGTCGAGCTTCATCCAGAAGGCCATCGAGCGCAGTGAAAGCGATGGCGCCGCTGCGCTCCTACTCGAACTCGATACGCCGGGCGGCCTGGTCAGCTCGACCAAAGACATCATCCAGGCGATGCTGAACGCCCAAGTGCCCGTGATCGTCTACGTGGCGCCGCAGGGCGCTTGGGCTGGTTCCGCCGGCACCTTCATCACGATGGCCGGCCACGTCGCGGCGATGGCGCCGGGCACCAGCATCGGCGCCGCGTCTCCCGTCGGCGTGGGCGCGCCGGGCGGCGGCGGGGGCGGCGAACAGGGCGAGCAGGAAGGCGGGCGCGACGTCGCCGGCGAGAAGGCCGAGAACCTGCTGGTGGCGTTCATCGAGTCGATCGCGAGGGAGCGCGAGCGCAATGTCGAGTGGGCCGCCCAGGCCGTCCGCGAGGCGGTGGCCATCGCCGCCGACGAGGCGCTGAAGCTCAACGTGATCGACATCGTCGCGCAGAACCGCGGCGAGCTGATGACGGCGATCGAGGGCCGGACCGTCAAGGTCGCCGGCGTGGAGCGGAAGCTGGCGGTGGCCGATGCCGAACTGCGCGTCGTCGAGATGACGGCGATCGAGAAGTTCCTGCACGTACTCGCGAGTCCCGATGTGGCGGTCCTGCTGCTGATGGCGGGCTTGCTGGGTCTCTACATCGAGTTCAGCAATCCGGGGTTGCTGATCCCTGGAGTCGCAGGCGCGGCGTGCCTGATCCTCGGGCTGATCGCGCTGCAGATCCTGCCGTTCTCGTGGCTCGGGCTGATCCTGTTCCTCGCCGGTCTCGGGCTGCTCGTCGCGGAGCTCTTCGTCGGCGCGTACGGGGTGCTCTTCGCGCTCGGAATCGGGTGTATGCTGCTCGGTGGCGTGATGATTTTCGACGTGCCGGAGGTCAGTGGCATCGCCGTGTCGTTCTGGTCGGTGTTGGTTCCTGCAGTGACCGGTCTGGCGTTGTTCGGCGCGCTGGTCGTGTTCGGTCTCGGCCGGACCATGGGCCGGCCGCAGACTGCCGGCACCTCCGAGCTGTTGGGGCTCGTCGGCCGCAGTGAAGGGCCCCTGACGCCGGAGGGCCGCGTCTTCGTGCGCGGAGAGTTCTGGAGCGCGCTCGCCGACGAGCCGCTTTCGGCGGGAGAACGGATCGAGGTGGTCGCCGTCGAGGGGATGCGGTTGCGGGTGCGCAAGGCGTCCTGACGGGTCTAAAGTCTCGGATCGCGGGCGCGATTCGCGCGGCCAGACTCCAGAGGAGGGAAGATGCTTTCGTTGTCGTTTCCGGTGATCGCCGTCGGCGTGTTCCTGGTGATCGTGATCATGGGGATCAAGATCCTCCAGGAGTACGAACGGGGGGTCGTGTTCCGCCTCGGTCGCTACGCCGGGGTCAAGGAAGCCGGAATTCGCTTCATCATTCCCGGGATCGATCGGATGGTAAAGATCTCGCTGCGCGAGATCGTCATGGACATTCCGACCCAGGACGTCATCACGCGAGACAACGTCTCGGTGCGGGTGAATGCGGTGCTCTACTTCCGGGTGCTGCACCCCGAGAAAGCGGTGATCCAGGTCGAGAACTACCTCTACGGCACCTCGCAGCTCTCGCAGACCACCCTGCGCAGCGTCTGTGGCCAGGCGGAACTCGACGAGCTGCTCTCCGAACGCGACGCGATCAACCGGAAGCTCCAGGAGATCATCGACCTGCAGACGGAGCCCTGGGGTGTGAAGGTGCGCGCCGTCGAACTCAAGGCGATCGACCTCGCCGACGAGATGCGGCGCGCGATGGCCAAGCAGGCCGAGGCCGAACGCGAGAAGCGTTCGAAGTTGATCCATGCCGAGGGCGAGTTCCAGGCAGCCCAGCGACTGCAGGACGCTTCGCACATCCTCTCGCAGGAGCCGGCGGCGCTCCAGCTCCGCTACCTGCAGACGCTCACCGACATCGCCGCCGAGAAGAACTCGACGATCCTGTTCCCGCTGCCGATGGACCTGCTGCGTCCGCTGTACCTCGCCAGTGAGGCCGCGGCCCGCAAGATGGAACAAGCAGGCTGATGGCGCGCGAGCCGCGCAACGCGCCGTCCGACGAGCGCGTGAAGCGCGCGGTCGGGCGCACCGTCGCCAACGTGACGGTCATCGGGCTTTCGATCGCCGTGCTCGGCGCCTGGTCCTACTTCGGTTGGTATACGCTCGATCCCGGTCAGGCTGCGGTGATTCTGCAGTTCGGCGAGTACCAGCGCACGGAGATGGAGCCCGGCTTGCGCTGGCATCTGCCCCCGCCGGTGCAGAGCCACGTGATCGTGAACGTCGCCTCGATCGGCAAGGAGGAGTTCGGCGTGGGTGCCGGAGAGACGGCGTCCGTCGATCCAGAGACGCCCACTCCGTTGCCGGCTCGCGGCGGCGTTGCGATGCAGACCAGCGACGCCAACATCGTGCAGGTCGGCTTCGTCGTGCAGTACCGGATCAAGGATGCGTTCCAGTCGCGCTACCGGATCGCCGCTCCGCGCGAGGTGCTGCGCGACACGGCCGAGGCGTCGGTCCGGTCGGCAGTGGGCCGAAATACGATCGATGCGGTGCTGCGCGAGAAAAAGGGCGTCATCGAACGCGAGGCTCTCGACGAGCTGCAGGCACGGCTCGATCGCTACGAATCCGGGCTCGACGTCCTCGGCGTGGACCTCCAGGATGTGCAGCCACCGGGGCCCGTCCGCGGCGCCTTCGACGACGTGCTCGGCGCCAGTCAGGATCGCGATCGCGCCGTCAACGAGGCGCAGGGCTATGCGAACGAAGTCCTGCCTCGCGCTCGCGCCGAGGCCATCGAGCAGGTCGAGAGCGCGCGCGGGTATCGAGACTCGACGATTGCCGAGGCGACCGGCGAGGCGGAGCGCTTCCGCGTCCTCGCCGCCGAGTACGCCAAGGCGCCAGAAGTGATGCGGACGCGGCTGTTCCTCGAGACGTTGGAGCAGGTGCTGCCGAAGGTGCAGACCTACATCGTGCAGCCCGGCAGCTCCGTCTTGCCGCACCTGCCGCTCGATCGGCAGGGCCGTGCGGCCGCAGAGGAGCCCGCCCCGTGAGAAGAGTCCTGCTCCTCTTGCTCGTGCTTTCCGCGGGTGCCGCGACGCTGGTCTGGCTCGGCGAGCTCGACATCGGGCCGGTGGTGATCACGCACGAGGACGAACACAAGATCGTGCTGTTCCTCGGCAGCCCGATCTCGGTCCAGACCGAGCCCGGCCTGTCGCTGCGGCCGCCCTTCGCGTCGGTGCGGGTGTTCGACAGCCGCTTCCAGTATTTGAACTCCGAGCCGCAGCCGATGCAGACGCGCGACGCCGAACAGCCGGTGATCGACCACTACGTGATCTGGCGCATCGTCGATCCGCTGCGCTTCTTCTCGGACTTTCCGCAGGGCATGCAGCAGGCTGCCGAGCAGGTGGACCGCGTCGCTCGGTCTGACGTACGCGAAATCATCGGCCTGCGGACGATGCAGGAGCTGGTGGCGTCGGCGCGCAACGAGATCATGGATGCGATCACGGAGCAGAGCCGCGAGCGGCTGAAAGACTTCGGGATCGAGGTGCGCGACGTCCGGATCAACGGCGTCGAGCTGCCAGAGGCCACCGAGGAGAACGTCTTCGCGCGGATGCGCAGCGAGCGCGAGCGCGTTGCCCGCGGCTACCGCGCCGAAGGCGACGAGGAAGGGCGCCGGATCCGCGCCGAGGCCGATCGCGACGCCCGCATCACAGTCGCCGAGGCGCGCAAGCAGGCCGAGATCCTGCGCGGAGAGGGTGACGCCGAATCCGCGCGGATCTACGCGGAGGCGCACGAGCAGGCTCCGGAATTCTTCGGCTTCGTGCGACGCCTCGCGGCGTATCGCGAGACGATCGGCGCCAACACGACGCTGGTGCTGCCGCCCGACAACGACTTCTTCGAGCTGTTGTCGGACTTCGAGGCCCGAGGCCAGGATACGCCCGAGTCGGGGGCCCGCTGACGAATCCGCCGCGCTAGCGCGGCGATCGCCAGAGCAGCCAGCTCCCGACCCCGGTGAAAGCGATGAGGATCGCCCATGGGGTCAGCGACGGATCCGTGACGCCTTGGGACGCGAGAGTCGCGCCGTACTCACGCAGCGTCGAGAAGCCGAAGATCAAGAGGATGCCCTGCAGGGCGGGCACCGCGAGGCTGAGGGTCTGCTCGACGCGGAGCCCGAGGGGGATGGCCAGCAGCACGAAGACGAAAGCCGCCAGCGGTCTGGTGAGGCGGTCGTGGAGCAGCGCCGAAGCGCGTTTCGCTTCGGTGTCGTCGGAAGGCCGGCCGTTGCGGTACTCGCGCAGATCCTGGATGGAAAGCCCCTGGACGCCGGCTTCGAACAGCGCCAGCTCCTCGGTCAGGATCAACTCGGTTCGGGCCATCCGTTCGAACTTCGTCGCCGCTTCGGGTGCTCCGGGCTCGAAGCGCCGGACCACGGCGTCGGAGAGCTGCCAATGCCCCTCGGCGTCGATGTGAGCGGTCGCTGCATGGATGCTCCGCAGCAGGCGGCCTCGCTCGTCGAGCTGGAAGATCGCGACCTCCCGGAGTTCTCGGGCCTCTGGGTCGGCGTCCCGCACGTTGTAGACATAGCGCCCCTTGTGATACCAGAACGAACCGCGGCGGAACTCGACCTGCTGTTCCCCGCCGGTGTGGCGGAGCCAGGCCTCGTGGGCTCGGATCGCTACCGTCTCGTTGGTTACGAGCCCGAGCCCCGAGATCAGCAGGCCCGCTGTCAGGACTGGCGTGATCACGCGCAGCGGCGAGATCCCGCTGGCTTTGATGGCCACGAACTCCAGCGAACGCGCTGCCGCGCCGAGGGCGAGGAAAGCGGCCACGAAGGCGGCCATCGGAACCAGGAGAGGCAGCCAGTGCGACGGGATCCGCAGCGCGACATAGGTGAGGACGCCGACGAAGCCCTCCGAGGCACCGACGATATCCTCGAAGTCACCGAGCAGATCGATGACCGCCATCGTCAGCACGAGCACCACGAGGACGGCAGCGAAGCTGGCTACGAAGCGCCACAGCAGATCGCGAGAGAGCAAGCCCAGCACCAGGCGGAGTCTAACCCGTGAGGGTCGTGCGCGGCAGCGCGGCGCTCGAGCGGTCGCCGCGCCGCCCCGTCCTGACGATCGGGAACTTCGACGGCATCCACATCGGTCACCGCGCGATCCTGCGGACGGTGACCGATCGAGCCCGCGCGCTCGACGGCGAGACGGTCGTCTACACCTTCGATCCGCATCCGCGCAAAGTGCTGCGGGGCGCCGAGGCGCCCGGCCTGCTGACGACGACGGAGCAGAAGCTCGAACTGTTGGAGGCGGCGCAGATCGACCTGGTGGTGCTGGAGCCGTTCGACGTCGAGTTCTCGCGTACGACACCGGAACAGTTCGTGCGCGACTGCATCCACCGACGGCTGGCGCCTCGCGAGGTCTACGTCGGCTATGATTTTCACTTCGGTCGGGACCGCGAAGGTTCGATGCGAACGCTGACGGAGCTCGGCCCGCGGCTCGGCTTCGCCGTGACGATCGTCCCAGAAGTCACCATCGACGGCCGCGACGTCAGCTCGACGCGCATCCGCGAGTTGCTCGCGGCGGGGACCGTCGAAGCCGCCAGGCTGCTGCTCGGGCGTCCCTACTCGGCCCGCGGCCGCGTGATCCGCGGAGACCAGCGGGGCAGGACGCTCGGCTTTCCCACCGC
>CAYOHN010000172.1:0-7696 GCA_964403735.1 uncultured Spirochaetales bacterium
CGGTCTTCTCGCCTAAGCCGAAGAAGGCTTCGTCTTCGGCGCAGCTCAGCACGATCCGCGCCGCGCCTTCGACGCCGAAGCCCAGCTCGCTGAGACGCGCGATCTGGCTTCCGCCGCGTTCGAAGACACGCAACGCGAGCGGGTGCGCAGCGATCTCCACCCGAAGGGATCCTTCGGGTCCGTCGAACGCGAGCGCCACACCGCCGTCCTCGAGTTCGAACGGTTCGGCGTTGGAGGGCCGCCACGGCTCGCGGCCGAGCGCGGCGTCGAGATCCGGCGGCAGCTCGGGGCCGGAGGCGGCCCGCAGCCGCAGCCCGCCATCGCGTGCCAGGGAGACGCGCACCCGCGCCTCTCCGAGGTCGAGATCCACGGCGCCGGGGCCGGCGGCCCCGAAGCGGAGAACCCGATCGAGTGTCGTGAAGCGACTTTCGTCGCGGCGCGTGCGGAGCATCGACCTCAGAGTCTAGTGTTCCTCGGGGTTCCTTCACGCGGGGCCACGCGGGTCGTATCATGTCTCGCCATGAGCGAAGTCATCCCCGAGTCCCGAGCCCAACAGAGCGGAGCGGCGCGGCCCGCACGCATCGTCGACTGGGTCTTCACGCTGCCTTTCTTGATCGCGTTCGGTGGCGCCTTGGCGATCTTCGATCCGGTGCAACGACTGGCGCGGCAGTTCGGGCAGCGCCCGCAGGAGATCGCCGTCGGCGCATTGCAGACCACCCTGCTCGGTGCCTTCCGGTTGTGCGGGACGCGCTTGCTCGTCGAGCGTGCGCCAGAGGTGCGACCGCGCACCGGCTACGTCCTGATCGCCAACCACCAGAGCATGTTCGACGTCCCGATCCTCGGCGCGCTGCTGTTCTCGAACTACCCGAAGTACGTGTCGAAGAAGGAGCTCGCGCGCGGCATTCCGAGCATCTCCTACAACTTGCGACGCGGAGGCAACGCGGTGATCGATCGCGCCCACCGCGAGCAGGCCGTGACGGCGATCCGCTCGCTCGGCCAGACGGCGCAGGCGCGCAACGTCTCGGTCGTCATCTACCCGGAGGGTACGCGTTCGCGGGCTGGCGAGCTGCGTCCGTTCAAGCCGGCCGGAGCGCTGGCGCTGCTCGAAGCGGCGCCGGCGCTGCCGGTCGTGCCGGTCGCCATCGACGAATCGTGGCGGCTGCTGGCGCACAACCTGCTGCCGGTGCCGTTCGGCACGCGGGTCCGCGTCCGCTTCGGCGCGCCGATCGCGCGCACCGCGGACGACGGTCCAGAGCTTCTTCGGCGCGCGCGGGAGGATATCGAGTCGACGCTGACGCGCTGGCGCTCCGAACGAGACGACGCGCCCGCGTGAACCGCGCGACGACGATCCTGGTTCTCAACGCCGGCTCGTCGAGCCTGAAGTTCGCCGCGTTCCTCGCCGAGCCGGGGGCGACCCTTACGGCGTCGGCAGACGGCGAGATCGAGATCGCCGCACTCGGACACGACGACTCGACCGATCACCCGGACGCTGACACCGCGGACGCCGGCGATCCCGCCCGCGATCACGGGGAAGCACTCGAGCGCGCGCTCGCCCGACTCGATCCCGACACCTTCGAAGCACCGCTGGCGGCCGTGGGCCACCGCATCGTCCACGGCGGCGACCGCTTCGCGGCGCCGGTGCGCGTGGACCAGGATGTCCTCTCGGCGCTCGAAGCGCTGATTCCGCTGGCGCCGCTGCACCAGCCGCACGGCGTGGCGGCGATCCGCGCGGTGGCGGCGATGCGACCGGAGCTCGCGCAGGTCGCGTGCTTCGACACGGCCTTCCACGCCACCATGCCGCGCAACGCGCGCCGCTTCGCGCTGCCGCGCGAGGTCTCCGCCGCCGGCGTCCGTCGCTACGGCTTCCACGGGCTCTCGTACGAGTGGGCCGCCGAGCGGTTGGCGGTGCTGGATCCCGCCGCGGCGCGCGGGCGCGCCGTGGCGGCGCACCTCGGCAACGGTGCGAGCCTGTGCGCGCTCCTTGGCGGGCGCAGCATCGCAACGACGATGGGCATGACGGCGCTCGATGGACTCGTGATGGGCACGCGCTGCGGCGCGCTCGACCCGGGCGTGGTTCTTCACCTTCTCCGCCGACACGACGGCGACGTCGATGCCGTGGAGGAGCTTTTGTATCGCCGCTCGGGCCTGCTCGGCGTATCGGGGGTGTCGAGCGACATGCGGACGCTGCTGGCCAGCGACGACCCGCATGCTGCGGAGGCCGTCGATCTCTTCGTCGATCGCATCGGGCGCGAACTCGGCGCGGTGACGGCCGTGCTCGGCGGGCTCGATGCGCTGGTCTTCACCGGCGGCATCGGCGAGCACGCGGCGGCGATCCGCGCCCGTGTCTGCCGCGCCGCCGCGTGGCTCGGCGTCGTCCTCGACGAAGCGGCCAACGATCGGGGCGACGCGCTGCTCACGCGCGCGGACTCTGCGGTGCGCGCGTGGGTGGTGGAGGCCGAGGAGAACCTCGTCGTAGCGCGGCATGTCCGGACCCTGCTGGAACTCCCTTGAACGGCTGCGGACGCTCGCGGGCCGCCGTGACGGCCCGACGCCGCGCCGCAACGGTTCGCTAAGATCGCTCATCGTGTCCCGACTCTTCGTCCTCGTCGGCCGCCTGGAACGGGTCCTCGCTCTCGCCGAGCGGTGGCTCGAACGACATGCGCGCCCTCCCCTCGACCCCGACGCAGCGCGCCGCCACCTCGCGTTCCGCTGGGACGCCCGGGACGGAGCCGGGCGGCTGGTGCCGATCGAGCAGCCGCATGCGATCGACCTCGACGACCTGATCGGCGTGGAGCGGGCGGTGGCCGAGCTGGTCCGCAACACCGAACAGTTCGTGCGCGGCCTTCCTGCGAATCACGTCCTGCTCTACGGCGAGCGCGGCACCGGCAAGTCCTCCTCGGTCAAGGGACTCCTGGGACGCTTTGCCGGGCAGGGGCTGCGGCTCGTCGAAGTGAGCAAGACCGACCTGCTTCACCTATCCGACGTCACGGCCGGCCTGCGCGAGCTCCCGTATCGGTTCTTGATCTTCTGCGACGACCTCGCCTTCGACGAGGGCGAAGCCGGGATGCGCGAGCTCAAGGCCGCGCTCGAAGGCAGCCTCGAGGCGACGCCGGAGAACGTCCGCATCGTCGCCACCAGCAACCGCCGCCACTTGCTCCCGGAACGCGCGCGCGACAATCGCGACGTCCGGCTCGACGAATCCGGCGAGCTGCACGTCGGCGAGGCGATCGAAGAGAAGCTGGCGCTGGCGGATCGCTTCGGACTCGTGCTCGGCTACTACGGCTTCGACCAGGCGACCTATCTCCGGATCGTCGGACACTACGCGCGCAAGGCCGGCGTCGACTGTCCGCCCGCGTGGCTGCGCGCCGAGGCGCTGCGCTTCGCGCTGAATCGCTCGAGCCGTTCCGGGCGCACGGCCCGGCAGTTCGTCGACGATCTCGCCGGGCGGCTGGCGCTGGCGCACGGGACCCCCTCCAAACCCGACGGGGACGCCGGCTGACGCCGGAGTCCTCCGCCGAAGGATCGGGGGCGAGTCGGAACCGTCCCGGTGCGACGGCCCGAAGAGCGTTGGGAAAGCGAGGCGACATGCAGGTGGAACCCGGCGAGCTGCTGTTGAGCCTCGGCGTCGGCCTCGGGCTCGCTGCCGCGTGCGGATTCCGGATCTTCCTGCCGCTGCTCGCGCTCGCGATCGCGTCGCGAGCGGACGCCCTGGAGCTGGCCGACGGCTTCGCGTGGCTATCGAGCACACCCGCGCTGATCGCGTTCGCAACGGCGACGCTGTTCGAGATCGGCGCGTACTACGTCCCGTGGATCGACAACCTGCTCGACACCGCGTCGACACCGGCAGCGGTCGTGGCCGGCGCGCTCGCCAGCGCCTCGGTACTGACCGATCTCCCGCCGTTGTTGCAGTGGTCCGTCGCGCTGGTCGGCGGCGGGACCGCCGCCGGCATCGTCAGCGGCGCCACGTCCCTGTTGCGGCTCGGGAGCACCGCGACCACCGGGGGCCTCGGGAGCCCGATCGTCGCAGCCCTCGAATGGATCCTCGCCGCCGTCACCGCGGTTCTCGCGATCCTGGTCCCGGCGTTGGCGCTGGTCCTGCTGGGACTGTTGCTGTTCGGGATCACGCGTCTCGCCCGGCGCACGCTGCGCGGAAGGTCGGCGGAGTCGTAACTCGATCCACGACCACGCGCGTCGCTGGCGGCGCCCGACGTCGCGGCAGTGGTCCCGACGGCTCGCTTGTTACACTGCGCCGGCGTTTCGGATCCGGGGGGGCTGTGCCGATCATCGATCTCATCGCCGCGGGCGTGCTGGCCGTGGCCATCCTGCGGGGCCTCTGGATCGGCCTCGTCCGCGAGGCCTTTTCGCTGGCGGCGCTCGCGAGCGCCGTGTTCGCCGTGCGGCGCTTCGCCGAGCCGCTCGCCGAGGACATCACCGCGAGCTTCCAACTCGATCCCCTGTTGGCGACGGCGATCGCCGGCGGCGGAGTGGCCGTCGCGGCCATCCTGACGGTCGCGCTCGTCGGCCGCCTGATCCGCCGCGCGTTGCACGCGTCCGGCCTGGGGCTCGCGGATCGCGTGGGCGGCAGCGTGCTCGGCGCGCTCGAGGGCGCGCTGTTCGTCGCGATGCTGCTGTTCGGTGTCATCACGGTCACGGGTCGCAACGACCCGCTGATCGCAGAGACCCGCAGCCTCGCGGCCTTCGAAACCCTGGAGAGTTGGCTCGGTGCGGACGCCGAGAGCGCGGATTCGGCCGGCAGTCGCCGCTGACAGGTTCGCCGGAAATCTCGAGGTCGACCGGAGCATCGAGGGCCTGGGCGGAGTAGACACCCTCCGGCCAAGGTCCTCGCCAGCGCAGTGTTGCGCGCTGCGCGGAGCAGGCAGGCGGCTGCGGAGTTTGGCCTCCGGGTGCCTACTCCGCCCAGGCGCGGGGTTTCTCGTCACTTGTCTCCGGAAACCCTGTGAGCGCCCGGAGATCAGTCCGGCTCGACCCAGCGCTCGTAGCGTTTGATCAGGTCGACGAGCCGCGCGGTGGCTTCGGCTTCCGGCACGTGCCGCTCGACGCACTCGTGGCCGACGTACAGGTTCACGAGGCCGGGGCCCGACCCGACGTAGCCGAAGTCGGCATCCGCCATCTCCCCGGGGCCGTTCACGATGCAGCCCATGACGGCGATCTTCAGTCCCTTCAGGTGCTGCGTGCGCTCCTTGATGCGCGCCGTCGTCTCCTCCAGATCGAAGAGCGTGCGGCCGCACGACGGACACGAGATGAACTCGGTCCACGTGGTGCGCAGCCGCGCGCCCTGGAGGATGCGGTAGGCCAGCGCCAGCGCGTCGCCGGCTCGGCTCCAGCCCCCGCGCACCGGCAGCACGATGGCGTCGCCGATGCCGTCGCAGAGCAGCGCCCCGAGGTCGATCGAGGCGTGCAACAGCGCCTCGTCGTCGCGGGCATCCGCGTCGTCCCGGTGCACGAGCACCAGCGGGACGGCGGCACCGCGCGCGCGCAGCAGGGCGGCCACGAAGCGCATCGCGGGGACCGGGCGTTTGCCGTCGACGGAGAACAGCACGCGGTCGAGTCCGGCGTCTCGCGCCGCCGTCAGCGCGCGATCGAGGCTGGCGGACAGCGCCCGCGGGCCCTCGAGCGCGGGGGCTTCGAGCGCCCACTCGACGGCAGCGCCCGTTGCCACGGCGGCGCGAGCGGCGGACAGCAACCGGGCCGGATCGCTCTCGACACCAACGGGGATCACCCAGCGCGACCCGGCGCCCTTGACGGTCGCCGCCAGCGCGGCCGGGAGCCGCAGCGCCAGGGGGAACGAGAGGCCGTGGTGCGCGAGGGCCTCGGCGAAGCTGCGAACCCGCACGATCGCCGGTTCGTCGGCGATGGCGAAGCGCAGCCCCTCGCAGGCGATTTCGCGCCGCGCGGCGAGCGCGTCGGCGAGCTGCCAGGCCGCCGCCTCGGGCTCCTGCGGCGGTGCGCCCAGATCCAGCTCGGCGCGCACCGGTGCGGTCCCGCCGATCTCGACCGGGGCGACCGGAGCGACCGGCGACAGCGCGATGCCGCCTTCCGACCCGCTCCCTGCGACGAGGGACACGGGCTCGCTCGATCGCCGCGCGTGGGAGAACGGATCGTCGATGAAACGCAGACCCGGGTCCGGGAGGGACGCGCCGTCGGCTGCCCGCCAGCGCGCCTCGATGCGCCGGGCGAGCGCGCGCGCCACCGGAATCTCCTTCACGGGATCCTCGGTCAGCGAGACGCGAATGGTGTCGCCGAGCCCGTCCTCGAGCAGCGAGCCGATCCCGATCGCGCTCTTGATCCGACCGTCCTCGCCGTCGCCGGCCTCGGTCACACCGACGTGGAACGGGTAGTCACCCGGCCCGGCTCCGCCGGCGCTGCGCTCGGCCAGACGCGCCGCGAGCATCCGGTAGGCGTGGATCGCCACCTGCGGATTGCTGGCCTTCATCGAGAACACGACGTCGAAGAAGCCCTCGTCCTCGCAGACCGCGAGGAACTCGAGCGCACTCTCCACCATACCCTGAGCCGTGTCTCCGTATCGGTTCAGGATGCGGTCGCTGAGCGATCCGTGGTTGGTGCCGATGCGCATCGCGCGGCCCAGTTCCTTGCAGCGGCGCAGGAGCGGACGGAAGCGATCGGCTACGCGCGCCTGCTCGTCCCGCCACTGCGCGTCGTCGTACTCGCGGATCTCGAACTTCTTCTTGTCGGCGAAGTTGCCCGGATTGATCCGGATCTTCTCGACCCACTTCGTCGCTTCGAGCGCGGCGTTGGGCGTGAAGTGGATGTCGGCGACCAACGGTGCGTGCACACCCCGGCGCGTGAGTTCGGCGCGGATCTCGCGCAGCGCCTCGGCGTCGCGCAGCGACGGCGCCGTGATGCGCACCAGCTCGCAGCCGGCGGCGACCATGCGCTCCGCCTGCGCCACCGTGCCGGCGATGTCCTGCGTATCCGTCGTGGTCATCGACTGCACGCGGATCGGATTGCCGCCGCCGATGCCGACGTCGCCGACGCGCACCTCGCGCGTGTCTCTCCGGCGCGGCGCAAAGGGGTTGCCGGGGAACGCCAGCGTCATGCGCCCTCCGGCCCGGTCTTCTCGCGCACCAGTTCGTAGAGTCGCTCGAACGCCTCCTCGATCTTGCCGGGATCGCGGCCGCCGGCCTGCGCGAAGTCCGGGCGCCCGCCGCCTTTGCCACCGACGATCGCGGCGACCTCGCGGATCAGCTCTCCCGCCGCCACTCGACCCTTCAGATCCGGCGTCACGCCGAGCGCGAGCGTGACCCGCCCGTCCGCCGGCGTCGCCAACAGCACCACCGCACTCCGCAGCTTGTCGCGCAGCTCGTCGACCAGCGCGCGCAGGCTGTCGCCGCCGATCCCCTCCACCTTCGCCGCCAGCACCTGCACGCCGCCGATCTCCTGCGCCTGCGACGCCAGATCGCCGGACGCGGCCCGGCGCTGATCGGCGCGCAGCGACTCGAGTTCACTCTCGAGCGCGCGCCGCTCCTCGAGCAGCTTCTCGACGCGCTGTTCGAGCCCGCCGACCGGCGTGTGCAGCAGTTCCGCCGTGCGCTCGAGCGCGTGCTCCTGCTCGCGCCAGCGGCGCAGCGCCTCGGCGCCAGTCAGCGCCTCGACGCGGCGAACGCCCGAAGCCACGCCGCCTTCCGACACCACCTTCAGCACGCCGATGTCCCCG
>CAYOHN010000173.1:0-7628 GCA_964403735.1 uncultured Spirochaetales bacterium
CCTACCTGGGCTGGATCAACGGCGCGCTCGGCGTGTTCAATCTGCTCCCCGGGATGCCGCTCGACGGCGGCCGCGTGCTGCGGGCTGTGGTCTGGCGTTGGACCGGATCGCGACGCCGCGCGAGCCATGTGTCGAGCCTCGCCGGCCAGGGTCTCGGGCTCGGGCTCGTCGCGCTCGGCGCCATTCAGCTCTTCAGCGGCGCGCTGCTCGGCGGCGTCTGGCTGATCTTGATCGGCCTGTTCGCACGCAGCCTTGCGGGAGCGAGCCATCAGAGCACGCTGCTGCGCCATCTGCTCGAGGGAATCGCCGTCGAGGATGCGATGATCCGGGAAGTGGTCTCCGTCCCACCCGACCTGCGCGTCGGCAGCCTCGTCGACGACTACATCGTCGGACACGGACACCGCGCGTTTCCGGTCGTCGACGGCGACCGCGTGCTCGGCATCGTGTCGGTCGAGTCGGTGCGGCGGATTCCGGCGAGCCATCGCATGGAGGCGCGCGTCTCGGAGTGCATGGAGCCGATCGGCGAAACCGCGCGCGTACCCCCGGACCTGCCGCTGCTCGATGCATTTCAGGCGATGGAACAGAGCCAGGCGGAACGCCTGCTCGTGTTCGACGCCCGCGGACGTCTCGCCGGCCTGCTGACGCGCGCCGGCGTCGCGCGGTTCCTCGAATTGCGGCGGCTACTCGGGAGCGACGCGCCGAGGAGGAGACCGCGCCAGCCGTGAGGCTCGCGGCATGAAGCGCGACGTCTGAAATCGGAAACTGGCGTCCCCAACGGGAATCGAACCCGTGTTACCGCCTTGAAAGGGCGGAGTCCTAGGCCTCTAGACGATGGGGACGTGCCGGTTTCCGCGGCCGGCGCAGTATGGCGAATCCGAGGCGGACGTGCAGGCGGACGGCGCCACGAGGCGAGAAGCCGCTCGCGAGCAGCGTGGCTGCGCGGGACTACTCCGGCACGGCGAGTTCGAGCGCGCGCCACAGGTACCAGCTCGCGACCGAGCGCCAGGGGCGCCACGGCTCGGCCAGCGCGGTGAGTTCGGCAGCCGACGGGAGCGCCGGCAGGCCGTAGAGCGCCATCGCTCCCTTGCGGACGCCGTAGTCGCCGACCGGCAAGACGTCCGGCCGGCCGAGCGAGAACATCAACAGCATGTGCGCGGTCCAAGGACCGACGCCACGCACGACGGTGACGGCTGCGACGACGGTGTCGTCGTCGAGTCTTTGGAGCCGGCGCGCGTCGAGCAGACCGTCGTCGAATGCGGCGGCAATCGCATGCAGGCTCGCGACCTTCTGCCGCGACAGACCGCATCCGCGAAGTTGCTCTGGCTCGGCGGCACGCAGTCGCGCCGGCGCCGGGATCCGGCCGCCGAACGTGGCGCGCAAGCGAGCCTCGATGGCTTGCGCCGCGCGCCCGGTGATCTGCTGGTACAGCACGGACCGAACCAGGTAGCGGTACGGATCGCCCCGCGGCGTGAGCCCGCACGCCCCGACGCGCCGGATCACCGCGCCGAGCGCGGCATCGCGTCGGACCAGCGCGCGGCGGGCGCGGGCGAGTGCAGCGGGATCGAGGCGTCCGGTCACGGGCCCGAATCGTAGAACAGCGGCGGCGCGGCATCGCCGCCACCGGAGGGGGCGCTCCACGCGAGCCGCTATGCTGCGCTTCATGCCCGCCTCCCGCGATCCGGCCATCGAACGCGAACGCAGCCAGAACCTGTGGGCCAGCTTCGAGCGGAAGTTCCCGCCGCTCGCCAAGTCCTCGGCGATTGATGCGGCTCCGTCGGTGGGCGTCGAGCAGATCGGTGACCTCGCGGCGGCGAAAGACGAGGTGTTGACGTACGCGTGCGCGGCGACCAACCCGGAGGTCTACGACCATTGGGGCACCGCGCCGCCGAACGGGCTGCTGATGATCGGCCGCGCGGGGGTGGGCAAGACGCTGCTCGCCGCCGCGCTCGCGACGCGCAGCCGAACGGCCTTCCTGCGCATCGACATCCCGCGGCTGGTCGTCGAGGTCGTGCACCGCGGCGGACAGGTCGGCGAGTTGCTCGAGGCCTGGAGCCAGACGCTCGCGGAACTGCCACCGGTCACGGTGTTCTTCGAAGAGCTCGAGTTCTCGCGCGCCGAGGAGATCGGCACGCATCGGCCGGATCTGCCGGTCGGTCCGATCATGGACTTCCTGTTGGATCTCGTCGATCGCGCGATCGCCGTGGAACACTCGCTCGTCGTCGGTTCGACGACGCATCCCGACACACTGCGGACCGCCTTCCTCACCGAATCGCGCTTCGAGCGCGTGGTGGAGGTGACGCCGGCCTTTCCGGGCGACATCGTCGAGGCGCTGCAGATCCACCGGATCGCCGTCGAACAGCGCGCCGGGCGCGCGCTGTTCGACCCGGTCGACTGGAACGCCGTCGTGGCGCACTACCAGGGACCGAGCACCGGCGAGTGGATCCGCGTGCTGCATGCGACGCTGCGCCGCAAGGCGCGTTGTGAGGCGAACGGAGACGCTCCGGGGCCGATCACGACGGCGGATCTGCTCGGCGAAGTCGATCGGCTGCGTGCGGCGAAGAACCGACTGCCGACCAGCGGGAGCGGGATCTACCTCTGATCCGCGCGCCGAGAATGTGCAGAAGCCGGTCGCCCGCGCAGACCGAGCGTCTGCGGCGCGTGCAACGGACCGCAGGGCCTGGACCGAACGTCGAGCCGGGCGGACAACCGCGTCCCCCGCGAGAGAATGTCCCGTGCGCGGGACGCCGGCACTACGCAGGGACGGCGCTTCGCCGTCGCCCGCACACGGCAGCGATCCGATCGCGAGCCGGGACGCCGGCTTGTCCGAGGGGGTGCACGCCGCTCGCGCGACGCTGCGCGCGCAACCCTTGCGCAAGCTGCCTCCGACTCGCCGACGTGCTGCAACGCCCCTGCCGCCGCGGTCCCACCCGCGGGATCCCGCCCCCACCTCGAAAGATTCTGCGATCGAGTCTTCAACACATTGTCCTCGAGAGGGAATTTGACTCTCTTCGCTCCTGGCACGGGTCTTGGAAGGGGAACGGCAGAGCAGATGGAACCGAGTGCGAGGAGCGTGCGGTTGTCGGAGCAGACGATTCTCTTTGTCGACGACGAGGTGAACATCCTCAAGGCGCTGAACCGCCTGACGCGGCACGAGCCGTGGACGGTGCTGTGCGCGTCCCGCGGTTCGGAGGCGCTCGCGCTGCTCGAGAAGACGCCGGCGCAGGTCGTCGTCTCGGACCAGCGCATGCCCGAGATGAGCGGCGTCGATCTGCTCCAGTCCGTGCGCGACCGCCATCCCGACATCGTGCGCATCATGCTGACGGGCTACACCGAGATCAACGTCGCCGTGGACGCCATCAACCGCGGCGAGATCTTCCGACTGATCACCAAGCCGTGGAACGACGAGGAGTTGAAGGCGACGATCCGCCAGGCGTTCGATCACTTCCATCTGAAGCACGAGATCAAACGCCTCAACCTGGTGACCCGGGAGCAGAATTTCAAGCTCCAGGACATGAACCGGAACCTCGAAGGCAAGGTCCGGGAGCGCACCAAGCAGCTCGCCGAGAAGCACCAGGAGCTGCGCACCGCCTACGTGCAGACGATCCGTGCACTCGCCGAAGCCGTCGACGCCAAGGACGCCTACACCCGCGGCCATTCGGAACGCGTCGGCGTCTACGCGTCCAAGCTGGCGCGCGAGATGAACTTCCCGAAGGAGTTCATCGAACGCGTGTACATCGCGGGCCTGCTGCACGACGTCGGCAAGATCGGGGTCCCTGATCATATCATCACGAAGCCGGAGCGACTCACTGACGAGGAGTACCAGGAGATCAAGCGCCACCCGGAGATCGGCGCCAGGATCCTCGAACCGGTGACGTTCCTCGCCGAAGTGGTCCCCTGCGTGCGCCACCACCACGAGTGGTACGACGGCTCGGATCACGGCTATCCCGCGCGGCTGTGCGGCGACGAGATTCCCCTGCCGTCTCGCGTGATCCTGGTGGCGGACACCGTGGAGGCAATGACCAGCGACCGTCCGTATCGGAAGGCCCTGTCGTTGGAAGTCGTCGTTCGCGAGCTCCACACGTATTCGGGAAGCCAGTTCGACCCGGTCGCGGTGAAGGCGATGCTCGCGCTGCTCGAACGCGAGGGGGACGGTTTCCTGCGCAAGAACCAGACCTTCGACATCTACGAGTTCATCGAGGGATGACTTCCGCGGACGACACGATGCGACGATCCATCGCCGAAGACGGGATCCTGATCGACGAAGGACTCGCAGCAGATCCCCGCTTTCTCGCCGATTCGCGGCTGCTCGCAGCGCTCCACGCCGAGCTGCGGGGCGGCCAGGGAATCGATGCTGCCTCTGGAGCGCTGCTGCGCGTTGGCTTCCTGCACGGCCTGCGCGACGGCGGGCGCGCGCGCCACGGAGATGGCGTCGTCGGCATGGCGACGCCGGTTCTGGCCATGCGCTTCGCGAGTGCAACGGCGGGCGGAAGCGCGGGGAGACCGCTGGCGCTTCGCGGCAGCTGGCCCGGCAAGGTCGAGGCAGAGGCGGTGCTGATCGCTCGCGGACGCTCCTCGGCTCCGTCTTGTCTGCTTTCGACGGGCTACACCTCCGGGTGGATGTCGGCCTTGTGGGAGAGCGACGTGCTGGTGGTGGAGCGCCGCTGCGCAGCGTGCGGCGACGACGTCTGCAGCTTCGAGGCACGAGATGCAGACGCCTGGCAGGCCGGCGGCGAGAGCATCGCCTCCTCGTTGCTAGCGGTCCTTCCCTTCGGCGCCCTCCGCGACCGTGTCGATCGCGAGCTGCGCGAGGCACCCGACCTGCCGTTGGGCGACGCTTTCGATCCCGGCAGTCCCGCCATCCACGTCTGGGGTCCGGTCATGGTAGTCCCGTACGCCGGGGACGAAACGGCCGTTGCCGTGGAGGCCGTCTCGTGCGACCCCGCAGCGCTCGGTGTGACCGTCGTCGTCGTGGACCTGCAGGGAGCGATCATCGACGACGGGTTCGGGGCCGTGGCACTCGAGCGCGTGGTCGAAGTGATCGAGGGACACGGAGCGGAGGCCGTGCTGGCGGGCATTTCCCCGCTCTCCGAGCGCGTCGCCGCCGGCCTCGGCCACGGTTCCGTGTGGATTCGCAAAGACCTGCGCAGCGCGATCGCTCTGGGCTTCCAGATCGCCGAGTCCCAACGCAGCGCTCTCTGACCCCCGCCGAAGTTCCGAGACCGGACGCCGGGAGACCTCACGATGGACGAACCGCTCGAACGCGGAACGCTCGATACGAATCCGCTACCGACATTGCTGTTGTCGCTGTACCGAAAGCGGCAGACCGGCCACTTGGAGCTGTCCCGAGAGGCGGTGCGCAAACGCGTGTGGCTGCGCGACGGAGTTCCGGTCCTCGCTGAATCCAACCTCCCGAGCGAAAGCCTCGGCATCCAGCTCCTCGACGCCAGTCGGATCGAGCGCGACGACTACGCGCGACTCGTGGATACCGTCCGCGAGCGCGGCTGCAAGGAGGGAGCCGCGCTGCTCTCCCTGGGACTGGTGGGACCCCAGGAGCTGTTCAGCGCGCTGAAGGACCAGGTGCGCCGCCGCCTGCTCGACGGCTTCAGCTGGCCGCGTGGCGAGTTCGCCGTCTACGGAGGCGAGGCGCCGGCTGGCGACGCGGCAGCGTTCCGCTGCGATCCCGTCGCGCTGACCCAGGAAGGCGTCGCCATCCATTGGAGTCCGGAACGGATCCGCAACGAGCTGGCGCCGCAGCTCGATCGCTATCCCCAGCGCAGCAACCGCTTCGCTGCGCTGTCCGGCCGGCTGCTCCGCGACCCCGACGTCGATGGGCTGCTCGACGCGCTCGACGGCACTCGAAGCCTCGGCGAGGCGCTGGTGTGCGCATCGGGTCCGAGCGCCCTGGCCGCCGTCTGGGTGCTCGACCGGCTCGGTGCGATCCATTGGCTCACGGACGCCGTTCTCAGCGACGAGAATGACGCGGCGACGAATCGCGAGACCGACGAACTCGACTTCGAAATCGTCGTCGGCGCCGGGAACCGCCCAGCCGACGACCGACGCGCGGCTAGCGAAGGCCAAGAGCGACCGGTCGCCAGCGGTCGGCCCGCCGCGACATCCAGCTCCACCTCGGCGGATACAGAAGCCCTCGCGAGCGAGATCCGCGCACTGTACGAATCGCTCGCGGATCGGGACGATTACGAGCTGCTCGGCCTTTCCCGCGACGCATCCGCAGGCGACGTGAAGCGCGCCTACCTGGGGGCCGCGAAGCGCTTCCATCCCGACGGACTCGCGCGGCTCGGCCTCGAGGAACTCCGCCCGCAGGCGCAGGAACTCTTCGCCCGCATCGCCCGTGCCCACGAGACGCTCTCGGACCCCGCGCAGCGGCGCGACTACGATGAAGGGTTCGCCGGCGATGGCGCTCATGGCGAAGCCCAACGCGCGGTCCAGGCCGAGGCTCTCTATCGCAAGGCCGAGATCATGATGCGCGCCGGCAACTGGAGCGGTGCCTGCGAGTTCCTGCGCCCTGCCGTCCAGCTCTGGCCCGAAGAATGCGCGTACCAGTCTGCGCTGGGCTGGACGCTCTACAAAAAGCTGCCATCGGATCCGAGCACGGCTCGCACACACCTCGAATCCGCGGTGGCGTTGGACGCGCAGGACGCCGTCGCGCACTTCCGCCTCGGCCTGGTGCTGCGAGCGCTCGGCGAGACAGCGGCGGCCGATCGCGAGCTCCAGCGCGCCAAGCAGCTCGACCCGAAGGTGCGGTAGCCACCGCGGCTCACTCCCGGCCGGATTGATCGGGACGCAGATCGTTCTCCCGAGGAAGGGCGCGGCGCGTACGCGCTTCCGGCACGACCCGCGTCGTCGCGGGCCGGCGGATCGCTTCGTTCACGTGGATCACGACCAGCCCGTACTCGGCGCCCCGGGGATCGCGCCAGAAGATCCGCGCTGCGCTCTCGCCGACGCGGGCGTACGGTCCGTCCAGATTCTCCCGCTCGGCGAGCCGCGCCATGCGGTCCACGAGATCCGTGCGCCACGCCTCGACGGGGGTACTCGACAGCACGGCGCCGCTCGGCAGGCGATAGAGCGCACGCAGCGTCGGATCGGTGAACCGCGCACCGGCGAGCAGCGCGGCGCCCGCGCGCGGGATCTTCTCGACCTCCCGCACCATCACGGTGTCGCCGCGCCGCGCATGACCCTCGAATCCCAGCGCGTGGCCGAGTTCGTGGAGCAACGTGCCCGTCAGCTCCGCCTGGCTCAGCGGCCGCGCCTTGCCCTGCCAGCTCGGCGCCGTCTTCCGCGCGATGCGTAGCCGGGCCCGCGCCAACTCCGCTCCGGCCACGACACCGGGATCCGTCTGCTCGGAGAGGGGAGCGAGACGGCAGTCGACGACGGCATTGCCCAGATCTCTGCCGCTGCCGATCGCGAGCGCGATCACGTCGAGATTTTCGGCGCCGTCGGTGACGTACTGACTGGATCGAATTCGCTGCAGGGTCTGGATGTGATCCCGCAGGCTGGCGGCCTTTTCGAAGTCCAGCGCCTCGCTTGCCTTGCGCATCCGCTCGCCCAGATACTCGATGACGGCCTCATCGCGGCCCTTGAGGAATTCCCGGGCGGCCTCGAGGTCGCGC
>CAYOHN010000174.1:0-6319 GCA_964403735.1 uncultured Spirochaetales bacterium
TTCCCCTCGGACTGCTGCAGCGCGAAACGCTCGTACATCCGGACGGTGGCGTCGCCGAGGCGATCCGGTGCGAAGAGCTCCACGTGGAGCCAGCGGCCGTCCGCGGCCGTCTCGACGAGGGAGATCTCGTCGACCTCGGTCGAGCCGAAGTCCGCGAGGTGCGCCTCTCGCAGCCCTTCGACAGCCGTCACCTGGCGATTCAGGACCAGCGTGTCGCCGAGTGAAGCGATCGGCTGGCCGCGGAACTCCAGGCGCTCGGCGCGCAGCGCGGAGCGCCAGGTCGCGAGCATCCCGCGCCGGCCGTAGGTCGACCCGCTCGGGTGGTGGACGACGCACAGCGCGTCGTCGAACAAGACCGGGAGCGCATCTGCGTCCCGCGCTTCGAGCGCCGCGACGTAGCGCGCGGCGCCGAGGGTGGCCGCGTTGGCGCGCACGCGGCGCTGCGCGTCGTGCCCCGCCGCCCGCGCGTCGAAGCGGGCGAGCGCGGCCGCGTCGTCGGTCGGCTCGAAGATCTCCCAGCGTGCGATGCGGCCGTCGGCGGCGAACTCGACGAGCGACAGGATCACGCGCTCGAAGGTGCCGCCGCCGGCGCGGTCCGTACCCTGGTTGGTGTTGCGCGAGAGCAGTCGGCGCGGCGACAGCGCGAGCACGTCGTCGATGCGCCAGCGCGCGTCCGTCACGAGGTCGAGGAACGCGCCCACTGCGTCGAGCACGGCGCGGTCGCCGCGCAGCGTGCCGAAGCCGACGACCCGGTGGTCGACGCACTCGACGTCCGGGGCGAACGGGTTCTGCAGCTGGTCGCGGTCGACCAGGCCGTGGATCATCTCGGCGTTGGCGCGAGCGGCGCCGGCGGCGCGCGTGCGCTCGGGGCCTTCGGGAAGCAGCTCGGCGTGGCGCGCGTAGAGCCGTGCGACCGCGTCGCCGAGACGGTCGGCAGCGAAGACTTCCGACCGGCACGCCCGGCCGCGCCCGTCAGCCTCGAAGATCTGGAGCACTTCGTTCTCGTAGGGGCCGACGTCGTAGCGGCCGCGCGTGTCTCCGCTCGAGCGCACGCGGCGACGGGCGAGCACGAGGCGCTCGCCGAGCGTCGCAACCAGATCATTCTGATAGCTCGGATCACGCGATCGAAACAGGCGCTTTAGCGACGCGATGCAGGCGTCGCGGCCGTAACTCGACCCGCTTGGGTGATCGACCTCCTGGTGATCCTCATCGAAGCACGCCGCCACCCGATCGAAGTCGCGCACGGCGAGTGCGGCCTCGAAGCGAGCCAGCATCGCGGTCGCCGCGGTCGGGCGCACGCGGCGGACCACGGCCGGGCTCACAACGGGTGCGACGAGCGCATCGAAGCGCGCGAGCGCCTCGGTCTCGCGATCGTCGTCGAACCACTCGGCGCGCGCGATGCGGCCGTCGGCGCCGGTGACGAAGAGCGAGAGGAAGGCGCGCTCGTAGAGTCCGCCGCCGCTTTGGGCGGTGCCCTGGTGCAAGACGCGGGTGAGCGACGCGTCGGGGGCGGCCGCCAGGACCTCCTCCCAGCGGAAGTCGATGTCGTCGGCCACCTGCCGCAGCGCGCGTAGATGATCGAGGTACGCCGGAGCGCCGCGCAGCGACCAGTTGGAGAGGTGGCGGTGATCGACGCCCTCGATGTCGGGCGCGAGCGCCGGCGCCAACCGCTCCGGGTCGGCGTTCGCCGATACCAGCACGGCCATCGACTGCGCCGTCGCTGCGGCGCGCGTCTGCTCCGGACCTTCGGGCAGCCGCGCGGCGTAGCGCTCATAGAGGCGCACGACGGCGTCGCGGAGCGCGTCCTCGCCGAAGATGTCGATGCGCCGCGCGCAGGCCTGCGCGTCGGCCTCGATGACGAGCAGATACACGGTCTCGGTCGCGCCGAGGGGGACGCCGTACGCGGTCGAGCCGGAGGCCGTGCTGTGCAGGCGACTCAGCGCGACGAAGTCGCCGAGCGTCGCCAGCGCCTCGTGGTGGAACGCGCCGTCGCTGGACTCGGCAATCATGAACCGGACCCGCTCGACGATCGCGTCGTGTCCGTACTCGACGCCGTGCATGTGATCGACGATCTCGACGTCGCGCCGGTAGACGCTCTCGAGCGCCTGCGCGTCGCGTGCGGCGACGGCGGCTTCGATCCGCCGACACTCCTCGATCGCGAAGTTCGGGCGCACCGGACGGCCGCGGCGGGCCTGCGCGGCGCGCGGCGCGGGAGCCGCGACCGGCGGTGCGACGAAAGCGCCCGGCTGCGGCGCACGCTCGGCGAGCAGCGTCGCGCCCTTCGCCTGCCAGAGATCCTTCGCGCGACGCTCCTCGGCGTCGGCGTCGCTGCGGCGTCCGGCCGCACGCAAGGCGGCGGCGAGCGCGAGGCGTGCGTCGGCGTGATCGAGCAGCGCGTCGGTGGCGGAGGCGATCTCGACGGCGCGGTTCGCGAGAGCGATCGCCTCCGCGTGCTCGCCGCGCTGCGCGAGCGCCTCTGCGCGCACGCCGCGCCACGCGATCGCGGCCTTCAGATCGTCGCCCGCCAGCGACTCGCTCTCGTGCGAGAGCGCCTCGGCCTCCTCGACGCGCCCCTGCGCGAGCAGCGCCCGCGCGAGCAGCGCCGCCGCGCGTGCGGCGTCGATGCCGAGCCCGAGATCGCGCAGGCCGTCATAGGCGCCGCGCAGACACCGCTCCGCAGCGGGGGCGTCGCCTTCGAGCAGCGCGACGAGGCCGGCCGAGACATCGGCTTCGAGCAGTCGCTGCGTGATGCCGAGTTCCTCGACCATCTGGCGCGCCGACGCGATCATGCGTCGCGCGGCCTCGGTGCGGCCGCGCAGCGCTTCGAGCACGCCTTGACAGGAGAGCGCGACCGCCTCGACCGCGGGAGCCCCCTGCGTGATGCGCAGCACGCGGACGACGTCGAGGCAGCGGCCGCTGGCACGCGTCACCGGGCTCGGGCCCCAGAGCGCGGCGAGCGGCGCGATCGCGAGCACCGTGTTGGCGCGGCGCCGATCGCCCGCCCGGCGCGCGGCGGCCAGCGCGCGGTCGAGCGCGGCCTCGCAGTCGCCGACCTTGCCGAGCCGCGAGAGCGCGAGCGCGTGAACGAAGTGCGCCTTCGCCTCGCCCGCCGCGTCGCCGAGCGCGGTGAGCTCGTCGGCCGCCGTGGCGACCGCTCCCACCGTCTCGTGCAGCGCCGACGGCGCCGTCAGCACCGTGTGCTGGCCGGTGAAGCAGGTGTGCCACGCGCGCAGTCGCCCCGAATCCGCGGTGAAGCGGCCCAGCGCCTCGATGGCCGCCGCGGCCGGACCGACGTCGCCGCTCGCGAGCAGCGCCTCGCACCAGTCGAGTGCGAGGTCGGCGCGCGCGGGGTCCTCTGCGTCGAGCCGGTCGATCGCGCGGCCGAGCAGGTCCGCCGCGACGGGGAGATCGTCGCGCCCGAGCGCGCGGCGACCGGCCGCCGCGAGCCGCCGTGCGGCGCGCTCGCCGAGTCGCTGGCCGGCCTCGTCGATCGGAGCGAGCTCGCACAGGAACTGGTGCGCCTGCTCGAGGTGCCGGCCGATCATCTCGTCGTGCTCGGCCGCGTCTCCGACCTGCGTCTCGATCCAGTCGGCGAGCTGCGCGTGCAGCTCGGCGCGCGTGCCCTTGAGGAGGCGGCGGTACGCGGCATCGCGGATCAGCACGTGATGGAAGCGCAGCACTGGCTCGCCGAGCAGCCAGCCGGTGTCGCGCTCGATCAGCTCGCTGCGGCGCAGCGCTTCGAGGCGCGCGTCGAGATCACCGGCGCTCCCCGGCAGCAGCGCCGCGATCGTGCTGCGCGAGAAGTGGCGGCCGACGACCGCGGCGCGTTCGAGCACTATCCTTTCTTCGGGCCGCAGCCGCTCGATGCGCGCGGCGAGCAGCGCATGGATGGTCGGCGGCATCTCGAGTTCGGCGAGGTTCGCGCCGACCACCCAGCGGTCGCCCTCGCGGGTCAGCGCGCCCTCCTCGACCAACATGCGCACCAGCTCGCCGACGAAGAGGGGGTTGCCCTCACTGGTCGCGAGCACCTTGGCCGCGATCGCGGCGGGCAGGTCCGCGGCACCGATCACGTTGGCTGCGAGCCGCATCGCGGCGCCGGCGTCGAGCCCGCTGAGCGTCACGACGTCCGAGACGAGTCCGCCGGGCGTCACCAGCGACGAGCGCAGCTCGCGCAGCTCCGGCCGCGCGCCGATCAATACGAAGAGCGGGACGCCGCTGCCCCACTGGATCAGGTGCTCGACGAGATCGAGCAGCAGCGGCTCGGCCCAGTGCAAATCGTCGATCACGAGCACGACCGGTTTCTGCTTCGCGAGCGCACCGAACAGGCGGCGGACGACGAAGAACGTCTCTTCGGGCGACGCCGGCGAGCCTGCGAGGAGCGACGCGATGCCGGCGGCGATGCGCGCGCGATCGGCGTCGCCATCGGGGAGCACGGACTCGGCAGCTTCCCGCAGCGCGTCGGCGTCCGCGCTGGATTCGATGCCGAGAAGCTCGCGCAGCGCGTCGGCGAGCGGCGCGAAGGTGGCGCCGCCGGCGGCGTCGCAGTGCGCGCGGATCACCGTTGCCGCTTCGCCCGCGCGCCGCGCGAACTCGTCGATCAGGCGGGATTTCCCGAGGCCCGGGGAACCGACGAGCACCGCGAGTCCGGCCGCGGGTTTCTCGACGGCCCGGTCGTACACCGCAGAGAGACGCGTGAACTCCTCCGCGCGGCCGACGAACGGAGTCGTCGCCACGCCCGCGGGTCGGTCGAGCGACACGACGCGATACGCCTTCACCGCCTCCGAGCGGCCCTTCAGCGCGAAGCTCCCGAGCAGCTCGAGCGTGACGAGCGTCGAGACCAGCCGGTGCGTCGACTCGCCGACCACGACGTCGCCGTCCTTCCCCTGCTCCTGGAGGCGCGCCGCGACGTTCACCGGGTCGCCGATGATCTCCGTCTCGTCGTTCGCGACCACCTCGCCGGTATTGACCGCGACGCGCAAGCCGGTTGCGCCGACGGCGCCGCGCTGCGCATCGGCCAGCGCGCGAAAGGCGTCCTGCATCCCGACCGCGGCGTGAACGGCGCGGATCGCGTCGTCCTCGGCGACGGACGGGATCCCGAACACCGCCTTCACGCCATCGCCGAGCAGCTGCGTCACGGTGCCGCCGTGCGCCTCGACGGCTCCGCGCATCGCCGCGTAGTACGACTCCATGAAGCGTCGGGCGGACTCGGGCTCGAGGCGCTCGTGCAGCGCCGTCGAGCCGACGAGATCGGCGAACACGATCGTCACGACCTTGCGCGCGTCGGTGGCGGGTGTCGGCTGCGAGGACGGCGTCGGCGATGCACCGGCGACCTTCGCACCACACTCTCCGCAGAACTTCGCCGCGGCCGACAGCTCGGCGGCACAGCTCGGGCAGCGCACGGCGAAGGGGGTCCCGCATTCGGAACAGAACTTCGCTCGCTCGGGATTCGCGTGGCCGCAAGCGGCGCAGTGCATGGGGCGCTCCGGAGAGGAGGCTAGACCGTCCGGGCCTCGCACGCCGCACCAAAGTGGGGTTAGGGGGGGGCTATGCGCCTCCGGCCCGCGTCTCGGGCCGCACGGCCCCGCGCGCCCGCAGCTCGCCGATCGTGACGATCTGGCCGGTCCACGTGGTCGGCTGCTGCGCCATCCACAGCACGGCGTCGGACATGATGACCGGGTCCTCGAAGCCGAAGGCGCCCGGGTCGGAGAGCGTCGCCGCGAAGCCTTCCGTCCAGACAGGCACCTCGTGGCGCAGACAGTTCACGGCGACTCGGCGATCGCGGAGTTCGAAGCCGAGGCACTCCGTCAAGGACTCGAGCGCCTGCTTCGTCACGGTGTAGGACGGCCGGCCGAAGTGCGGCAGCTTCGCCACGCCCGACGAGATGTTGACGATGCGCCCGCCGCCGGCCGCCTCGGCCATGCGCGGACCGAGATACCAGATCAGCGAGAACGGCGCGTTCAGGTTCACGTCGACGGCCAGCCGCCAGCGTTTCAGCGGATCTTCCAGCGCGGGCTTCGCGGGCGCGACGGCGGCGTTGTTGACCAGCAGGTCGCAGCGACCCCAATCTGCGTAAACCCGGCGCGCCAGCTCGGCAACGGCGGCCTCGTCGCGCACGTCGAGCGGCACCGGCCATGCGCGCCGGCCGAGGGCCTCGACGGCGGCGGCGGTCTCGTCGAGCGTGCCCGGCAGGGCGCCCGGCTGCGCCGCCGTCGAGCGCGCGGCGCACACGACGTCGTAGCCCGCGCCGGCCAGATCGACGGCGAGCTGGCGCCCGATGCCGCGGCTCGCGCCGGTGACCAGCGCGACCGGCGTCTCGCCC
>CAYOHN010000174.1:6329-7567 GCA_964403735.1 uncultured Spirochaetales bacterium
ATCCGCGCACCTGGCGGAAGAACGCGCGAACGTCCTCGACCAGCAGCTCCGGCTCCTCGAGCGCCGCGAAGTGCCCGCCGCTCGGCATACGCGTCCAGTGCTGCACGTTGAACGCGCGCTCGGCCCACGCGCGCGGCGCGCGGTACAGCTCCTTCGGGAAGATCGCGCAGCCGGTCGGCGTCTCGACGCGCTCGCCGGCGGGTCCGAAGCGGCCCGAGTGCATCGTCTCGTAGTAGAGCCGCGTCGACGACGTGATCGACTGCGTGGCCCAGTAGATCATGATGTTCGTGAGCAGCTCGTCCTTCGTGAAGCGTTTCTCCACGTCGCCGTCGCAGTCGCTCCAGGTGCGGAACTTTTCGACGATCCACGCGGCCAGGCCGGCCGGCGAATCGTTGAGGCCGTAGCCGAGCGTCTGGGGCTTGGTGCCCTGGATCTGCTGGTAGCCGGTCTCTTCCTTCTGGAAGTGCCCGAGGTCGCCGAGCGACGCCTTCTCGAAGTCGTCGAGGCCCGCCATCGGATCGCTGCCGTCGCTCGGCGGAAACGCGACGACCATATTCAGATGGATGCCGGCGCAGTGTTCGCGATCGACGAGCGCGTTCTGGGTCGAGATGATGGCGCCCCAGTCGCCGCCCTGCGCGCCGTAGCGGGCGTAGCCGAGACGGGCCATCAGCTTCGCGTTGACTTCGGCCATGCGCCGCGAATCCCAGCCCGGCGTGCGCGGCGGCTCGGAGAATCCGTAGCCCGGGATGCTCGGACACACGACGTGGAACGCGTCGCCGGCGCTGCCGCCGTGTTGTGTCGGGTCGGTCAGCGCGCCGAGGATCTTGTGGAACTCGAAGATCGAGCCGGGCCAGCCGTGTGTGACGATGAGCGGGAAGGCACCCTCGTGCGGCGAGCGGACGTGCAGAAAGCGCACGCGGTGCTCGTCGATCGTCGTCTGGAAGTGCGGGAAGCCGTTCAGCAGCGCCTCGTAGCGGCGCCAGTCGTAGTGCTCGCGCCAGTAGCCGACGAGCTCGCGGAGGTATGACAGCTCCGTCCCGTACGTCCAGCCGGCGCCTTCGAGCTGGTCCGGCAAGCGCGTGCGCGCCAGCCGCTCGCGCAGGTCCTCCAGCACCCCGTCCGGTACCTCGATCCGAAACGGCTCGATCGCTTCGCTCATCGTTTCACGCTCCTCTCCCAGCCCGTCAACCCGGCCCCTTAGTTGACGTGCGCGGCGAGGACTTCGGGGGGGGCCTGGA
>CAYOHN010000175.1:0-7531 GCA_964403735.1 uncultured Spirochaetales bacterium
AGGTGGAGCGCATCGCGGAGCTGGCGCGTTTGGAGCTGGCGCCCGACGAGGCGGAGCGGATGGCGGCGGAGCTGGCCGCGATCCTCGGCTACGTGGAACAGCTCGACGAGCTCGACACCGACGCCATCGAGCCGACCTACCACGCGCTGCCGCTGGCGACTCCGTTCCGCGAAGATCGCGCCGAGCCGCCGCTGGCGCCGGAGCGGGCGCTGGCCAACGCCCCGGACCGGGAGGGCTTCGCGTTCGTGGTCCCGAAGGTGCTCGACGAGGACGAGTCGTAATGGCCGCCGAACTCGTGGCGGCCGAGACGGCGCTCTCGCTCGCCGAGGCGCTGGCCGCCGGCCGCGCGTCGGCGGGCGAGCTGGTCGAGACCGCGCTGGCCCGCGCCGAGGCAGCGCGTCCGCTCGGCGCCTTCGTGCACCTGCGGCCCGATGCCGCGCGCGCCGAGGCGGCAGCGAGCGACGCGCGGCGCGCGCGCGGCGCCTCGCTCGGGCCGCTCGACGGCATCCCCGTCGCGATCAAGGATCTGATGGTCCACGAGGGCGAGCCGTGCACCTGCGCGTCGCGCATCCTCGAGGGCTTCGTCGCGCCGTATCCCGGGACGGCGGTCGCGCGCTTGCAGGCGGCCGGGGCCATCATCGTCGGCCGCACCAACATGGACGAGTTTGCGATGGGCTCGTCGAACGAGCACTCCGTCTACGGGCCCGCGCGCAATCCGTGGGATCCCGCGCGCACGCCCGGCGGCTCGTCGGGGGGATCGGCGGCGGCCGTTGCGGCGGGCGTCGTGCCGATCGCGTTCGGCAGCGATACGGGCGGTTCGATCCGCCAGCCCGCGTCTCTTTGCGGTGTCGTCGGCCTGAAGCCGACGTACGGGCGCGTCTCGCGTTACGGACTGGTGGCGTTCGCGTCGTCGCTCGATCAGATCGGGCCGTTCGCGCGCACGGCCGCGGACTGCGCAGTGGCGCTCGAGGCCGTCGCCGGCCACGACCCGGCCGATTCGACGTCGCTGCCGGAGCCGGCGCCGCGGCTGCGCGACGCGCTGAGCGGTGATGTCTCGGGGCTGGTCATCGGCCTGCCGCGCGAGTTCTTCGCCGCGGACGGCGTCGAGCCGGCCGTCCTCGAGCACGTGCGCGAGGCGATCGCGGAGCTCGAGCGCGCCGGCGCGAAGACCCGCGAGGTCACGCTTCCCCACGCGCGCTACGCGATCGCCACGTACTACCTGATCGCCACCGCGGAGGCGTCGAGCAACCTGGCGCGCTACGACGGCGTGCGCTTCGGCCGCCGCGCCGAGGCCCGGACGCTCGGCGAACTGTATCGCCGCACGCGTTCGGAGGGCTTCGGCCCGGAGGTGAAGCGGCGCATCCTGCTCGGCACCTACGTGCTGTCAGCGGGCTACTACGACGCCTACTACGGCAAGGCGATGAAGGTGCGTACGCTGCTGCGCCGCGACTACGAGCAGGCGCTGTCCGGCTGCGACCTGATCGCCGGGCCGACGACGCCGGAGCTGGCGTTCCGGCTGGGCGAGAAGACCGACGACCCGCTGCGGATGTATCTCTCCGACATCTACACGGTGTCGGCGAACCTCGCTGGGATCCCGGGGCTCTCGGTGCCGTGCGGCTTCTCGGGCGGTCTCCCGGTCGGGCTCCAGCTGCTCGGCCGGGCGCTCGACGAGGCCACGCTGCTGCGCGTCGCCGACACGTATCAGCGGCGCAGCGACTGGCACACGCGCGCTCCGGACCCGGCGACGTGGGCGGCGGCGACGCCCGCGGGAGCGGGCCGATGACGCCGCCCGTGCACCCGACCTATGAGGTCACGCCCGTGCACCCGACCTACGAGGTTGTCATCGGCCTCGAAGTCCACGTGCACATGCGCACCGAGTCGAAGCTGTTCAGCCCCGCGCCGGTCCGCTACGGCGAGCCGCCGAACCACGCGGTGCACCCGATCGATCTCGGCCTTCCCGGGGTCCTGCCGGTGCTGAACCGCAAGGCCGTGGAACTCGGCATCCGCGCGGCGCTCTCGACGCATTGCGAGGTGCACCCCAGCTCGGTGTTCGCGCGCAAGAACTACTTCTACCCGGACCTGCCGCAGGGCTATCAGATCTCGCAGTACGAAGACCCGCTGGCGACCGGCGGCTGGCTCGAGATCGACGTGCCGCCGTCGGCCGCTGGCGACGACGGCTACACGACGCGGATCGGTCTGACGCGCATCCACATCGAGGAGGACGCCGGCAAGTCGATCCACGATGCGGTGGTGGCCGGCGTGGATTCTTCGCACGTGGATCTGAACCGCGCGGGCGTTCCGCTGCTGGAGATCGTCTCGGAGCCGGATCTGCGCTCGCCGGCGGAGGCCGGTGCGTATCTGCGCACGCTGCAGCGGCTGCTGCGCTACGCCGGCGTGTCGGATGCCGACATGGAGAAGGGGCAGTTTCGCTGCGACGCCAACCTGTCGCTGCGCCGGCACGGCGAGTCGAAGCTCGGCACGCGCACGGAGCTCAAGAACCTGAACAGCTTCCGCTTCGTCGAAGAAGCATTGGCTGCAGAGATCGCGCGCCAGGCCGATGTGCTCGACGCCGGCGGCGCCGTCCAGCAGTGCACGCTCAGCTACGACCCGGAGCGCCACACGACGCGGGTGATGCGGGTCAAGGAGAATGCCGACGACTACCGCTACTTCCCGGATCCGGACCTGATTGCGCTGCGCATCGACGAGGCCGAGATCGACGCAGTGCGCCGGGCGTTGCCGGAGCTGCCCGAGGCGAAGCGCGCGCGTTGGCAGGCCGCCTACGAGCTGTCCGAGTACGACGCCGGGCAGCTCGCCGAGAGCCGCGCGCTGGCGGACTTCTTCGAAGCGGTCGTCGCCGAGCTGGGCGGCGGGGCGCGCGCGGCGAAACGCGCGGCCAACTGGATCCAGCGCGATGTGCGCGAGGCACTCGGCGAGCGCGGCGTCGAACTCGATGCGACGAAGCTCACCGCGCCTGCGCTCGCCGGCCTGATCACGCTGGTCGAGAGCGGGCGCGTCACGGCGCAGAGCGCGCGCCCGCTGGTGGCGGAGCTGATCGATCGCGGCGGAGATCCCGAGGCGCTGGTGCGCGAGCGCGGTCTCGAGGCGGTGTCCGACACCGGCGCGCTCGAAGCCGCGGCCGATGCGGTGATCGCCGCGCATCCCGACGTGGTCGAACAGGTCCGCGCGGGCGAAGCCAAGGGCCTCAACTTCCTGATGGGCCAGATCATGAAGCGCACGCAGGGGAAGGCGAGTCCGGTGGCAGCGCGCGAAGTGCTGCAGCGCCGGTTACGGGGCGCATGACGATGCGCGTCTGGCTGCGCGTCGCGCTCGTTGCCGCCTTGGTGCTGGCGGCAGCCGCCGGTGCGTTTGGCTGGTGGCTCTCCGGCTACGTCGCGAGCGACGCATTCCAGACGCGGCTGCGCGACGCGGCCCGGACCGCCACCGGCCAGGAGCCGAGCTGGACGGCGCTCGACGTCGGCCTGCTCCCGCCGAGCGTTCGGATCGAGCAGGCGCGGCTCGGCGACGGCAGCGCGCTGGCGGTCGAACGCGCGGAGCTGCAGATCGCGCTGTGGCCGCTGCTCGCGCGCGTGCTCGTCGTCGACCGGGTCGTCATCGATGGCGGCGTGCTGCGCGCGACGCGCACCGAGGGCGGCATCGAGTGGCCGTGGACGCCGCCGGCGGGCGCGGACGGCGAGACGGATCCCGCGGCCGCGCGGGAAGCGGGCGGCCCGGGCACGGACACGGACGCCGGTGGTCGCGGCTTCGACTTCGCGATCCGCAGGCTCGATCTTGGCGACACGCAGATCGCGATCGAGGATCGCACCGTCGATCCGCCAGCGACGATCGCGCTGCGCGAGCTCACCGGTCGTGCGCGCATGCGCGGGAGCGACGCGCTCTCGTTCGAGCTGTCCGCTCGGGTTGCCGATGGCACCGTGCGCGCCGAGGGCGACGTGGACACCGCCGGCGCGCTGACGGCGACGATCTCGCTCGACGCGTTGCCGGCGGCGCTGTTCGCGCCGTATCTCGGCGACGACGCGAGTCTCGGCGGCGCCCTCAGCGGCACGATCGCGCTGCGCGGACCGGCGCAGGCGCCCGATGCCGCCGACGTCGACCTGCGCATCGGCAACGCCGCCTTCGAGATCGGCGACGCCCGCGTCCAGGGTCCCGTGTCGGTGCGCGCCGAGCTGCGCGGCGCACTCGCGCGCCCGACCGGCAGCTTCTCGCTCGACGCGGCTGACGCCGAGCTGATCTACGGCGGCGTCTTCCGCAAACCGCCGGGCTCGGCGGCCAGCGCCGAGGGGCAGCTGCGCACGGCACCCGATGGCCGCGTACACACCCGCGAAGTGCGGATCCGGATCCGCAACCTCGGCGGACAGGGGAGCCTCGAGTGGGGCGGCGGCGAGCCGCTGGCGGCGACCCTCGACGCGCCGGCGTTCGCCGTCGACGGCTGGGGCGAGCTGGTGCCGGCGCTCGCACCGCTCGCGCCCGAAGGGCGCCTCGCGCTGACCGGTGGCCGCGTCATCGGGACGCCGCTCGGGCTCGCGGGCCGCTTGCAGCTCGACGCGCTGCGCCTGCATCCCGGCGCCCGCGGACCGTTCGAGTTCCGCGGTGCGCTGCTCGGCGCCGGCACGAGCCTGCGCAGTGAGGACCTGGTCGCCGACGTCGGCGGCCAGCCGGTGGCGCTGGCGCTCGTCGTCACCGACATCGGCGCCGCGATCCGACACGAGACGCGGATCGCGCTCGAGGGCGCCGACGCGCGGCCGCTGCTGGCGGCGCTGACCGGCAAGCCCGACGCGATGGAGGGACCGCTCACGCTGCGCGCCGACCTCGCCGGTCCGCTCGCGGGCGGCGACGCGGCGCTGGCGGGGCTGCGCGGCTCCGCGGACCTCGCCGCCGGCCCCGGACGCCTGCCGGGCATCGCGCCGTTCCAGATGGCGGTGACGCAGCTCGAGAGTCTGATCGGCGGCCTCAGCGATCGCCGCCGCGCGCGCCTCGCGCCGTTCACCGGCGATCGCTTCGAGTCGCTGACGGGACACTTTGTTGTGTCAGCTGGCGTCGCGCGCAGCGACGATCTGGTGCTGCGCTATCCGGGCTATGCGCTCGAGGTGCAGGGCTCCGTGCGGCTGGCCGATCGAGCGCTCGACGCGAAGGGCAGGCTGGTGCTCGACGAGGAAGCCTACGCCGCGCTGGCCGGCGCCGAGGTCGATCCGGCCGGCCGCCAGCGCGTGCTTCCGCTCGCGAAGGTCGACGGGACGCTCGATGCGCCGCGCATCGTCCTCGACGCGCAGGCTGCTGTGGCGCTGGCGGCGACGTTCGCGACGGCCGGCAAGCGCGACAAGGTGGAGCGCGAGATCGACAAGGTGCTCGGCAAGGGGGCAGGGCGCGACGTGCTCGACGCCCTCGACGGGCTGTTTTCGCCGCGCCAGGATCAATAGTGTCGAGCGCCGGCGACTGGTTCACGCTGCGCTGGAATGGCGACGCCGTGCTGCTGCTGGATCAGCGGCTGCTCCCGCGCGAGGAAGTCTATCTGCGCCTGCGCACCGTCGAGGAGGTGGCGCGCGCGATCGAGACGCTGGCGGTGCGCGGCGCGCCGGCGATCGGCTGCACGGCCGCGCTCGGCGTGGCGCTGGCGGCGACGAACAGCACGGCCCCGGATCCCGCCGCGCTGCGCCGCGACGTCGTTGCGGCGCTGGACCGGCTCGCGGCCACGCGGCCGACGGCGGTGAACCTGTTCTGGGCGCTCGGCCGGATGCGCGACGGTCTCGACGCCGCCGCGACGGCGCCGGGCACGACGCCGGCCGCCATGCGCGCGGAGCTCGTCACGCTGGCGTGTCGGATCGTCGAGGAGGACGTGGCCGCGTGCCGCGCGATCGGACGGGCGGGGCTCGACGCGATCCCGGCGGGAGCGCGCATCCTCACGCATTGCAACGCCGGCGCACTGGCCACCGCCGGCTACGGCACGGCGCTCGGCGTGGTGCGCGCGGCGTTCGCCGCGGGCCGCGTGGCGTCGGTGCTGGCGGACGAGACGCGGCCGTTCTTGCAAGGCGCGCGGCTCACCGCGTGGGAGCTGGCGCGCGACGGGATCCCGGTGACGGTGATCGCCGACGCGATGGCCGGGCACCTGATGAAGCAGGGCGAGGTGGACGTCGTCGTGGTCGGCGCCGACCGCATCGCCGCCAACGGCGACGTCGCCAACAAGATCGGCACCTACACGGTGGCGGTGCTGGCGCGCGAGCACGGCATTCCGTTCTACGTGGCGGCGCCGCTGTCGACGCTGGATCCTGCTACGCCGGACGGAGACGCGATCCCGATCGAGGAGCGCGGCCGCGCCGAGCTGGCGCGGATCGGCGAGACCGAGCTGCTGCCGGACGGCGTGCCGGTGCGGCACCCGGCCTTCGACGTGACGCCGCACCGGCTGATCGCCGGGATCATCACGGAGCGCGGCATCGCGCGGCCCCCGTACGCCGAGAGCCTGCGCGCGCAGCTCGAGGACGCCCGGCTGGAAGCGCCCGCGCAGGCGGGCTAACTCTCCCGCTCTTCCCGCCTCGACTGCGATGGAGACTTCATGACCGCCCCGCCCCCGACGCCCAAGAGCCCCGCGCAGATCCGCGGCGAGCAGATCTGGATGGACGGGCAGCTCGTCCCGTGGGACGACGCGCAGATCCACGTGCTGACGCACACGCTGCACTACGGGCTCGGCGTATTCGAAGGCATCCGCTGTTACCGCACGGCCGATGGGCGCTCGGCGATCTTCCGGCTCGGCGAGCACATTCGCCGGCTGCTCGAGTCTGCGCACATCAACCTGATGGCGGTGCCGTTCTCGCGCGAGCAGCTCGAGCAGGGCGTCGTCGAGACGTTGCGCGCGAACCGGCTCGCGGAGGGCTACATCCGGCCGCTCGTCTTCATCGGACACGGCGCGATGGGACTCAATCCGGGCGACAACCCCGTGCGCGTCGCGATCGCCGCGTGGGCCTGGGGCAAGTATCTCGGTGACGAGGGCATGGAGCGCGGCATCCGCGCCAAGATCTCGACGTTCTCGCGCCACCACGTCAATGCCAAGATGACCAAGGGCAAGACCTGCGGCGACTACGTGAACTCGATCCTCGCCAAGCGCGAGGCGCTGCTCGACGGCTACGACGAAGCGATCCTGCTCGACACCCAGGGTCTCGTTGCCGAAGCCAGCGGCGAGAACCTGTTCCTCGTGCGCGACGGCGTCCTGCGCACGCCGGCGCTGCCGACGGTGCTGGCGGGCCTCACGCGGGAGGCAATCCTGGCGCTGGCGCGCGACCGCGGCATCGAGGTCCACGAAGGCGGCATCACACGCGACGAACTGTACATCGCCGACGAGGTGTTCCTCACCGGCACCGCTGCCGAGGTGACACCGATCCGCGAGATCGACCGCCGGCAGATCGGCGCCGGCGCGCGCGGCCCGATCACGAAGGCCCTCCAGAGCGCGTTCTTCGACGTCGTCACCGGCAAGGATCCGAAGCACGAGCGCTGGCTCCGCTACCTCTGACGTCAAGAAAGGGGC
>CAYOHN010000176.1:0-7494 GCA_964403735.1 uncultured Spirochaetales bacterium
TGGTGTGGGGCGCGACGCCGCCGTCGATCGCGATCGACGAGGCCATCGAGCTGGCGCGCCGCTTTGCCAGCGATCGTTCGCCGGCGTTCGTCAACGGGGTCCTGGATGCCGTGAGTCGCAGCCTTGCGGCGGATCCGGTGGCGCCGGTCGTGGCGTCTGCGCCGGCGGGTCCCGCGGAGAGCGACGGATGAAATCGACGCTCTCGGTGGAAGTCGAGGAGGGTTCGCTGGTCCACGTCGGTGCAGAGCTCGCCGTTGCGGGCTTCTTCCGCGACCGACGGCCGCTGCGCGGAGGCGCCGGACTCGCGGATTGGCGGCTGTGCGGATGGGTCAGCGGCCTCGTCGGCGCGGCGCGCTTGCGCGGCGACTGGGGGGAAGCGGCGCTGCTACTCACGCACGGGCGCCTGCTGGCCCCGCGCCTGCTGCTCCTCGGGCTCGGCACGCGCGATCGCTTCGGAGTGGATGCGCACCGCGATGCTGCGCGGCTTGCCGTCGAGCGGGCCGCGGAGCTGGGCGTCGGCACCGTCGCGCTCGACCTCCCGGCGCCGCACGGCGTCGAGGCGCCGGAGCGGATCGCGCTAGGGATCCTGGCCGGTGCATCGGAGGCCCTCGGGCCCCGCACCGTGCGGCTGTTGCTGCGCGTCGTGACGGCGGGCGCGCAGGAGCTGCTCTGGCGCAGCGCGTTCGAGGAGGCCGCGGCAGCCCTGCCGCGCAGCGCAACGTCGATCAAGGTGCCGCGCCCACCGGGGGCCCCCGCACCGGCCGGACTGCGATCGAGCCGTCCAGGTCGCGCCGGGGCTCCGCTGTCCTGAGGCCATCGGCGCACGGGCTGCCGCCGATCTGCGTGCAGCGCTCGCTGGCCGCGAAGGCCCACCCGTCGCCGTCGCGGTCGGTCAAGTTGCCGCCCGGTGTGCCCGAAACAGACCGGCGGGTCCCCGAACGCAGACGAGGTCCCGACAGCGTCCCCCCGTCGTGTCGCTCTCGTCGAAGGTGAAGCGGATGAGCCTGGTCGGCAGCCTCGAGGACCTCGGACTCGGCGAGATCATGCAGATCGTCAGCCTGTCCGGGAAGTCCGGCGTGCTGTGGATCCGCTCGAATCGCGGCGAGGGGCACGTGCTGTTCCGCCGCGGGTTGATCCGCGGCGCGTTCGTCAAGGACGGTCCTCGCGACCTGCGCGACCTCGTCTCCGCGGCCGGCGTGCTTCCGGCCGAGCAGGTCGCGGCGCTCGACGAGGCGGCCCGGACCGAGGGCGTTCCGCTCGAGGCGATGCTGTGCGCGCGCACCTCGCTCGACGCCGGATGGTTCGACGAGCTGCGCGGACGCCACGTCGAGGAGACGGTGCTGCGCATGTTCAGCTGGCCGTCCGGAGAGTTCAGCTTCGAAATCCGCGACGACCCGGGTGGCGGCGAGATCGCCGAGGATCTGCTGCTGCGGACCGGCCTCAATGCGCAGTTCCTGGCCCTCGAAGGCACGCGGATGCGCGACGAGGGGAGCGACGAGGCGCCCGAGATCGGCGGCACCTCCTCCGCCGTGGCCGACGACGACGAGACGTCGTTCGCGGGCGTCGACGACGAGGAAGGTTCCGACGACGCCTTGCGTTCCAGTCCAGCCAGCGGCCCCGTTTCGCCCTTTTCGAGCCCCTTTTCGACTCCGGGTGCGACCCCGGTCGAGACCGCGGCGGTGCTCGAGGCGGAGCTGGAACCCGCCACCGATGACGATGACGAAGGCGAGGCGATCGCCGCGGCCGAACCCGATCCGCACGACATCGAGGAGCCTCCGCCGCTGCAAGTCAGCGTGCTCGATCTGATCGACGGTGAAGTCGATGGCGAGGAGCTCCCGGAGCTGCTGCCCGCGGCCGACGATGAAGGCACGGGGCCCGTGGCTCCGGCCGACGAAGAAACGACGCTCACGGCATCCGCTCCCGGCACTCTCTCGAGGCCCGAAGGGCGCCTCGTTCCGGCGGCGCAGGCCGCCGTCCCCGCGAAGCCGAAGCCCGGCGCCGGTCCGTTGGCCGTCGTCGTCGTCGATCGCGAACTCGTCGTCCTCGAGTGGGTGAAACGCGCGCTCGCCCCGCTGCCGGTGCGCGCGCACATCTTTCAGCGCTCCGAGCAGGCGATTGCGCGGATCCGCCAGTATCTGGTGCGCGGCGACGTTCCGCTGGTTCTGCTCACGACCGCGACGCCGCCGGATCCCGTCTCGGGAGCGAAAGATTGGGCGGAGATCGCGGCGCGCCTGCGCGCGCAGGTGCCGAATCTCCCGCTCGTACTGCTGGCGGCCCCCGAGGTCACGGTCTCCCCGGTCAACGAACGCGCGATTCCGGATGCGCTCGCGCCGCGTCCCGATCTCACGATGCTGTCCGACGAGCGGGCCCGGGAACGGCGAGAGACGCTGGCCGTCGATCTGCGCGGAGCGCTCGAGCGCGCTCACGCCAAGGCGGCGCCGCGGGGATCGGTTGCCCCACCCCGCGAGGAGCCGGTCGACGCACTGCGGAACCTGCGCGAGGTGAGCGCCCGCTTGCGAGATCCCGCATCCCGCGGCGATGTGCTGCGCCTGTTGCTCGAGTACGCGGGCGGCGTCTTCGATCGCGTGGCGATTTTCGCGATTCGAGACGGGGAGGCTTTCGGGGTCGCCCAGGTCGGTCTCCCCGGAGCCGGCGGGCCCGACGACGAGGATCTGCGCAAGATCCGCTTTCCCTCCGACGAGCCGTCCTGGTGTCGCCACGTGCTGCGCACGCGCGCGCCACTGCGTGCCGGGCTCGAAGACGACGGGGATCGCGACCTCGCCTCGCGGCTCGGGAATCCGGCTCCGAGCGAACTCTATGCGGCGCCGATCGAGAGCGGCGAGCGGATCGCGGCCGTACTCTACGCGGACAACCTGAGCTCGGGGCGACCGCTCGGGGACACCAGTGCGCTCGAGGTGGTGCTCCACGAGGCCGGCCTCGCGCTCGAGCGCGCGGTCCTGGAGCGAGCCCTCGCACAGGCCGAAGGCGAACGTCCGGAGACCGAAGCGAAGCCGTTCTAGAACCCATCTCAAGCGCATTCCTCGCCGGGCCGAAGGAACGGGGTGATTCGGACTCGCGGACCCGCCGCGCCGAATCGGGAGAACCGGGACGCGTGCAACACATCCTGATCGTGGAAGACTCGCCGACGATGCGATCGCTCGTGATCTCCGCACTCGAGGAGCTCGGAGAGCCGATCCGCATCAGCGAGGCCGCGAGCGGCTTCGAGGCGCTGCGCGCGCTGCCGCGCGACCACTACGATCTGATCGTGACCGACATCAACATGCCCGACATCAACGGTCTGGAGTTGGTGTCGTTCGTCAAGGGAAACGCGGCGTATCGCTCGATCCCGCTGCTGATCATCTCGACCGAAGGCTCGGAGCGCGATCGCGTGCGTGGGCTCGAACTGGGCGCCGACGCTTACCTGGTCAAGCCGTTCGACCCGGAGTCCCTGCGCTGCACCGCGCGGGAGCTGCTGGCGAAGATCCGAGACTGACGAACGATGGCGGTGCGCCGGAAGCGATCGCCCGCTCGTAGCAAGGCCGCCCGCGAGTTCGTCTCGGAGGTGGACGAGCTGCTCGAGAAGATGCGCGCGGATCTCGCCGATCTGGGCGATCAGCGCGCTCGCGGCGCGCTGGTCCCGGACCTGGTGAATCGGTTGTTCCGTTCCGCGCATACGCTGAAAGGTGTTTCCGGGATGTTCGGGCTCGAGGGCATCGGCGCGCTCTCGCACCGGCTCGAAGACATCCTCGACGACCTCCGGATGGGACGCCTCGACCCCGGCGCTCCGGCGCTCGATCTGCTCGACGAGGCCGTCGCCGTGCTCGCCGTCGAAGTCGAGTGCGTGGGACGCGACGAGGCGACGCCCGAGGGTTCGGCGGAGCTCCGTCACTTGCGAGAGCGGATCGAGGCCGCGCTGCACGCCGATCCGGCGGCGGCGTCTTCGGAGCCGCTCGCCGTCGACGAGACTCTGCTTCGGGCGCTCACCGAGTACGAGGAGCACCGCCTGCGCGAGAGCCTGCGCAGCGGCCACTCGCTGTACGTCGTGGACGCCGCTTTCGATCTGCTCGCGTTCGAAGAGGGGCTCGCCGAAGTGAGCGAATCCTCGCGTGCGCTCGGCGAGATCATCTCGACGCTTCCGGCGCCGGGGGATGCCCCGGAGTCGCAGATCCGCTTCTCGCTGATCGTCGCCAGCGAACTCGACGCCGAGACCTTCGAGCGCCGCCTCGATCTGTCCGCGGCCAGCGTGCGTCTGGTGCACGCGGGAGGCGTGGCGACCGTCCGGCCCGACCCCGTTTCCGAGCGGCCGGACACGGCTGCGGAAGAACCTGCGTCGCCGGCGACCGCGCGCGAACACGCCGGCGAGGAGCCCGCGATCGATCCGGCGGAACCGCCCGCCGCAGCCACCGCGTCGGCTGCATCGAATGCGTCGAGCGGAGGCGCGGACGCGAGCGACGAGTTCCACGCGCGTCCTGCCGACGACCTCGAATCGCTCAAATCCATCAGCGAGACCGTCCGCGTCGACATCCGCAAGCTCGACGAGCTGATGAACCTGGTGGGTGAGTTGGTGATCCAGCGCGGCGCGATCGGTGCGATCGTCGAGCAACTGCTCGGCGAGCCGCGGATCGCCCGGCTGGCCCGGGAACTGGCCAAAGCCCACAAGACGCTCGACCGCAAGCTGCAGGAACTGCAGGCCGGCGTGCTCGAGGTCCGCATGGTGCCGATGCGGCAGGTCTTCGAGAAGCTCTCTCGGGTCGTCCGTCGGCTGCGTCGCGAGGCGGGCAAGGACGTCCGGCTCGAGATCCACGGTGGCGATACCGAGCTCGACAAACTGATCGTCGAGGAGCTCTCGGATCCGTTGATGCACATCGTGCGCAACGCCTTCGACCACGCGCTCGAGTCGCCGGGCGAACGCCTGGCGGCCGGCAAGCCCGCGGAGGGCACGATTCGGCTCGAGGCCTATCAGCGCGGCAACCACGTGGTCATCGAGGTCTCCGATGATGGTCGCGGCATCGACCTCGAGCGCGTGCGGGAGCGCGCCGTCGCCCGAGGGCTGATCGATCCGGACGCTCTGCTCACGCCGAAACAGACGCTCGATCTGATTCTCTTGCCCGGCTTCTCGACTCGCGACGAGATCACCGAAACCAGCGGGCGCGGGGTCGGGATGGACGTCGTGCGCGAGAACGTCACGGCGCTCGGCGGTTTGATCCACTTGCAATCCCGCCACGGTCACGGCACGACGATCTCGCTGACACTGCCGATCACACTGGCGATCATCCAGGCGCTCGTCGTCGGGGTCGGCGAGCAGCGCTTCGCCATCCCGCTGACGGCAGTCCTCGAGACGCTGCTCGTCGAGCCCGTCGAGATCCTGCGCAGCGAGGGACGGGAGCTGCTCAACCTGCGCGGCGAGCCGCTTTCGCTGCGGCGTCTGCACGCCGAATTCGGTCTGCCCGCGCCGGCCGCCGGAGCGCGCCAGGCGGTGGTGGTCGTGGGTCTCGGCGACGTTCGCGCCGGCTTGCTCGTCGATCGCCTCGAGGGACAGCAGGACGCCGTCCTGAAGCCGATTCAAGGCCCCATCCGCGCGGTCCACGGCGTTGCGGGCGCGACGGAACTCGGCGATCGGGGCACCGTCCTCGTCGTCGATATCGCGGCGCTGGTCGAGGACGCCGGGCGCCGGCGCGAGGCGGCATGATGAGCAGCGCGACTCCTGCACCGTGGGAAGATCTGGCGCGTGCCGCGGTCGGTCGGATCGGCGGCCGCGACGACGCCCATGCTGACGCCGATCCGGACAACAGTTCGGAGCTGCGCGAGCTGCTGGTGATCTGGCTCGACGAGGATCCCTACGCGCTGCCGATCGAGCGCGTGCGCGAGATCGTTCGCTTGCGTCCGATCACGCCGGTGCCGCGCGTTCCCGAAGCCGTGCTCGGCGTGATCTCGCTGCGCGGCGAGATCGTGCAGGTCCTCGACCTGCGCGGTCGTCTCGGACTGGCGTCCGGAACCGCCGCGCCGGATCTGCGCCGCCACCGCATCGTCGTGCTGAATGGGGACGATGGCCAGCTGGCGGGATTGCTGGTGGATCGCGTCAGCGAGGTGCTGCGCACGCCGGCGGCCGCCACCCGGGCGCCCGGTGCGCGCGAGTCCGACGCCGTCTCCGCGCTGGTGCCGTATGGAGAGCGCTTCGTTTCGCTGTTCGACGTCGATCGTCTGCTCGATCTCGGCCAACGTCCGGACGCGGGGGGCTCGTCGTGAGTCCGTCGTTCGAAGAAGCCCGGATCGAGGTGGCGCGCTTCGAAGTCCACGGGCAGTTGTACGGCATCGACGTGCAGCAGATCCGCGAGATCGTGCGCGCGCAGACGGTGACGCCGCTGCCGCGCGCGCCGGGCCTGATCGAAGGGGTGATCGATCTGCGCGGCGTGATCATTCCCGTCGTCGACGCGGGCTGCGTGCTGGCGGGCGCGGCCATCGCCGACGGGCCGAAGGCCCGCATCGCGATCGTCGAGGTCGAGGGCCTCGTGTTCGGCCTGCGGGTCGCCGCAGCCGCCGAGGTCATCGACGTGGCCGGCAGCGAAGTCGACGACGCTCCGCCGCTCGTGACCCACGCCGGATACGAGATCGTCCGGGCGGTCGTTCGGCGCGACGGAGAGCGACCCACGCTGGTGCTGTCCCTGGAACACCTGCTCGAGTGCGTATACCGCTCGGCGCTGGGGCCGCCGAATGTCGCGGCCGTGCCGACGGTCCTGGAGCCCGCGCCGGACGCCTGAGTGAGCCCTCGAACCGTCACGAGCCTTCGATCAGCGCGCGGTGCGACGGAGCTGCACGACTGCCGTACACGACCGTCGTAGGGACCGGCGCGGAATGACACGCCGGATGACCTGTCGGATGAAGAACTGCATGACAGTCGGGGTCGAAAGCCTACGGCCATTGGCCGCATGGAGTGCCAGGGAATCGAGATGACTTTGGAAGCACGACGCCGGGAAGCGAGACGTCCGGAGGCAATACGCCAGGTGGGGCTCAGTCCCCAGCCGCAGCAGCCGATGAGAGCAAGGAATCGGCAGGAAAGCCGCGAGTCCGGGTGCAGCCGGCTGCGCGAACGTGAGAGGAGTCGGCGATGATCGCGGCGTGTCCGAAGTGCCACACACGCTATCGCGTGCAGCCGGAACAGCTGGGAAGCGACGGTGCCCGGCTGCGTTGCAGTCACTGCAACGGCGTCTTCCGCGTCCGCCTGCCCCCCCCGCAAGCGAGCCCTGCGAGCGCGCAGCGAGGCGCAGCCGAGCGAAGTCATCAGGACGCTTCCGCCCAGCCTCCGATCTCCGCCTCGCCGAGCGCAGCCGAGCGAAGTCATCAGGACGCTTCCGCCCAGCCTCCGATCTCCGCCTCGCCGAGCGCAGCCGAGCGAAGTCATCAGGACGCTTCCGCCCAGCCTCCGATCTCCGCCTCGCCGAGCGCAGCCGAGCGAAGTCATCAGGACGCTTCCGCCCAGCCTCCGATCTCCGCCTC
>CAYOHN010000177.1:0-7488 GCA_964403735.1 uncultured Spirochaetales bacterium
GGCTTCTCCCGTAGCGGATCATGTCTGTGATGTTCGCCTCGGTAATGGGTAGATCCTGGCTCCGTCCCGTGCCGAGATCCTTCGCCGAGACCTTGACGACACCGTCGGTATCGATGTCGAAGGTGACGTCGATCTGAGGGACACCGCGCGGTGCCGGCGGGATGCCGAGAAGCTCGAAGCGGCCGAGCGTCTGGTTGTCTGCGGCCATCTCGCGCTCGCCCTGCAGGACGTGCACCCGGACGACGCTCTGATTGTCCTCGGTCGTCGAGAACACCTGGCTCTTGCGCGTCGGGATCGTGGTGTTGCGGTCGATGATGCGCGTGAAGACGCCGCCTTGGGTCTCGACGCCGAGGGACAACGGCGTGACGTCCAGCAGCAGGACGTCGGCGACCTCACCCTTGAGGACGCCCCCCTGGATCGCAGCGCCGGCAGCGACGACCTCGTCGGGGTTCACGCCTTTGTGCGGCGGCTTTCCAAAGATCTCCGCCACCTTCTCCTGGATCCTCGGCATACGCGTCATGCCGCCGACCAGGATCACGTGGTCGATGTCGTTCTTGGACAGCCCGGCGTCGGCCAGCGCCATCTCGCTCGGCGCCACCAGTCGCTCGATCAGATCGGCCACCAACGCCTCGAGCCGCTCGCGCGTCATCGTGAGGTTGAGATGCTTCGGGCCCGACGCGTCGGCGCCGATGAACGGCAGATTGAGCTCGGTGCTCGGTGTCGACGACAGCTCGCACTTCGCGCGCTCGCCGGCTTCCTTGAGCCGCTGCAGCGCCATCTTGTCCTGCCGCAGATCGATGCCGGCCTGCTCCTGGAACGACTGGATCAGCCACTCGACGATCCGCTCGTCGAAATCCTCGCCGCCGAGGAAGGTGTCGCCGTTGGTGCTCTTCACCTCGAAGACGCCATCGCCCAGCTCGAGCACCGACACGTCGAAGGTGCCACCGCCGAGGTCGAAGACGGCGATGCGCTGGCTTCCGGCGTCCTTGTCGAGTCCGTATGCCAGCGCTGCCGCCGTCGGCTCGTTGAGGATGCGTAGCACGTTCAGACCGGCAATCCGGCCGGCCTCCTTGGTCGCCTGCCGCTGGGCGTCGTTGAAGTAGGCGGGCACCGTGATGACGGCGTCCGTGACCGGCTCGCCGAGGTAGTCGGAGGCGGTCTCGCGCATCTTCGCGAGCACCAGCGCAGAGATCTCCTGGGGCGGCGCCAGCTTGTCGCCGACCTTCACCCAGGCGTCGCCGTTGTCTGCCCTCTCGATGCCGAACGGCGCGATGCCGCGGAAGCGATCGACCTCGGGAGATTCGAACTTGCGTCCGATCAGGCGCTTCGAGGCGTAGACGGTGCGTTCCGGATTGGTGACGGCCTGGCGCTTCGCGATCTGGCCGACCAGCTTCTCGCCGGAGTCGGTGAACGCAACCATGGAGGGCGTCGTCCGCGCGCCCTCGGCGTTGGCGATGATCTGCGGCGCCTCGCCGTCCATCAGGGCGACGCAAGAGTTGGTCGTCCCGAGATCGATCCCGATGACCTTGCCCAACGCTCGGCGTCCCTCTGTGGTGATGGGGACCCGTGCGCGCGGTCCCGTCAGTCGTCGTGCGCTTCGCTTCTCGCGTCGTCGGGCAGCTTCGAGACCACCACCCGGGCCGGACGAAGCAACCGGGCCCGGAGCTGATAGCCCCTCTGGAACACCTCCACGACAGTCCCCGGTGGCTGCGAGCCATCGGGCACCTGCGCCATCGCCTCGTGCAACGCGGGATCGAAGGGTTGCCCCAGGGCTTCGATGGGAGTCACGCCGTGCTTCGAGAGCACGCTGTGGAGCTCTCGCAGGACGAGCTCGACCCCCTCCAACAGTCCCGACGCAGATTCTTCCCCGCTCTTGCGAGCGTGGTCGACAGCACGTTGCAGGTTATCGACCGAAGGCAGGAGGTCCTTGACGAGATTCTGGTGCCCGAAGTGGTGGGCCTCTTCTCGGTCCTTCAGCGCACGCTTCCGGAAGTTCTCGAGATCCGCCGCCACGCGCAGCGTCCGGTCCTTCGCCGCGGCCAGCTCCTGCTCGAGCGCCTCGACGCGGGCGGAATCGGCCCCGGATGCCGCGAGGTCCGGATCGTCGCCGGCCTCGGCCGTGCGGTCTTCGGCGCGTCTCTGGGCGGCCCGCGTCTCGACCGAGCGAGCGGCCTCGCGCATCGCCTCCTCGAGCTCCCGGTTGGTTTCGACGCTGACGTCGGGCGCGTCCGCGCCGCTCGATCCCTGATTCTTCTCGTCGCTCATGTCGATAGTTTCCTCGTCACGAGCTCAGAGAGATAGCCGACCAGACCCATGATGCGCGCGTAGTCCATCCGCCGGGGGCCGATCACGCCGAGCACGCCCGACGCGCGGCCACTCGCATACGGCGCGGCGACCAGCGCGAGTTGCCGCAGGCCGGGCTCCCCCAGCTCTTCGCCCAGCGCGAACGTCACGCCCCCTGCACCGAGGACGCGCTCCACGAGCTGCAACAGCGCCTGACGGGTCTCGATCGCGGCGAGCAGCTCCTTCACGCGGCCGGCATCGCGGAACTCCGGTTGATCGAGCAGCGCGAGCCATGTCGCGATGACGAGATCGCCCGACGGGCGGATTCCCCCCTCGCCGGGGCCAGCTTCCGCCTCCAGCGCGCGCAGTGCGAGGCTCTGCGCCCGCTCGAGCACGCTCTCTGCTCGCGAACGCAGCAAGGCGACTTCGCGAGCCAGCAGGTCTCGCGTCTCGGTCAGCGTGCGGCCGACGAGCCGCTCGTTCAGCGCCGCCGCCAGCCGCTCCAGCTCCGGCTGGCCGCCCGAGCTCTCGTCCTCGACCACGCGGCGCAGCATCTCGCCGGTCTCGGCGACCAGCACCGCCAGGACCCGGCTCGTCGACAGCCGCACCAGCGAGAGGTGACGGAGCACCAGATCCTCGGCCCGCGGCACGACGACGAAACCGAGCTGCCGCGTGCGCTCGGACAGCAGCCGCGATGCGACCCGGATCAGCGCGGCGGGATCCGGCTCCCCCATTCCGGCGGCCAGGTCGCGCCGCTCGAACTCCTCGACGCCGCGCGGTGCCAGCCCATCGACGAAGACCCGGAGGCCCCGTGCGGTCGGCATCCGGCCGGCCGACGCATGGGGCTTCTCGAGCAGGCCGAGCTCCGACAGCTCGGCCATCGTGTGGCGGATCGACGCCGACGAGAGCGGTACTGGGAGCACTTCGCTGAGGCTGCGGGAACCGACCGGCGCGGCATCGCCCACGTAGCGCGCGACGAGCGCGCGCAATACCAGTGCCTGGCGCCCCGTGAGCACCGGCAGATCGAGCACAGAAGTTCCCGAGACGGTTCGAGGGTCCAACGCAACCCCCTGGAATTGCAATGGGAGTTAGCCAACCCGCGCGTCTCGCGCCAGCCGACCGGGCGGCGCGCGCTCAGACGAAATGCGCGAACACCGAGTTCGACAGCAGGATCCCGCGCGGCGTGAGGCGCAGATCGCCGGACGGCTCCTCGTGCAGCAGACCGGCCCCGACGAGTTGATCGATGACGTCCGGCCAGAACCGACGCGGCGGGGCGCCGAACTCGGCGCGGAACCGATCGGCGTCGAGACCCGCGATGGTGCGCAGCGCCAGGAACGCGGCCTCGCCGCGCGCACTCGCCGCGTCCAACCGCTCCGGCGGCTCCGCATCCGCCGGCTCGCCGGCGCCGATCCGGGCGAGGTAACCGTCGAGCGAGCGCAGGTTGGCGCGCCGGACTCCGTGCGGCGCCGCGGCCGACGGGGGCTCGTAGGAACACGCGCCGACGCCGATCGCGAGCACCGCGCCGCGCTCCCAGTAGCGGCGATTGTGTCGCGCCATCCGGCCCGGACGCGCGAAGCTCGAGAGTTCGTAGCGAGCGAGACCCCCGGCTTCGAGCCGTTCCGCGGTCCGCTCGAGCATGCGGATCGCCTCGTCTTCGTCGGCGAGCGCGAGCTGCCCGCGGCGCGCCGCCCGCTCGAACGGCGTGCCCGGCTCGATCGTGAGTTGGTACGCCGAGACGTGCTCGGGTGCGAACGCGAGGGCCTCGTCGAGATCGCGCTCGAGATCGGCGAGCCGCTGCCCGGGCGCTGCTGTGATCAGATCGATCGACACCTCGTCGAAGCCCGCGGCCCGCGCCGCAGTGAGCGTCGCGCGACTCTCGTCGGCGCGATGGGCCCGGCCGAGGCGCTTCAACGTCGTGTCGGAAAACGACTGCACGCCGACCGACAGCCGGTTCACGCCGACCGCGCGAAACGCGGGTAGCCGGGCGCGTTCGGTGGTGCTCGGGTTCACCTCTAGCGTCACCTCGACGTCGCCGCGGTCCGGGAACCGCGCGGTCGCCGCCATGACGACGCGCGCGATCGACTCCGGCGTCAGCAGCGACGGCGTGCCGCCGCCGAGATACAGCGACGCGAGCGGCCGGACGCTGCCGTCTTCGCGCCCGAATGCCTGCGCGCGCCGTTCGAGTTCGCGCAGCAGCGCGTCGACGTAGCTCCGCTCGCGTGCCGCCGTCAGCGTGCGCGCGGCGACGACGGCGAAGTCGCAGTACGGGCAGATCCGCTCGCAGAACGGCACGTGCGCGTAGACTCCGATCGACCCGTCATCCATCGTCGCGCGAGAGTAGTGGACCGGCGGGACGCCCCTCTCGGCAGCCGCGGATCGGTGCCCGGAGCGGGTCGGCTATGCTCCCGAGTATTGAACGCTCTCCCCGCCCCGCCGCCGCGCTCGATCCGCCGTGAGGTCCTGCCCAACGGACTCGTCTTGCTGCTGGACGAATCCCACCTGGCGGCCGTCGCCGAGGTGCAGATCTGGGCGAAAGTGGGCTCGGCGGACGAGCAGCCCGGGGAAGCCGGCCTCGCGCACTTCCACGAACACATGCTCTTCAAGGGTACCGAGCGACGCGACGTCGCCGAGGTGGCCGGCGCCATCGAAGGCGTGGGCGGGCGCGTCAACGCCTATACCAGCTACGACACCACCGTGTACCACGCGACGGTGCCATCGGACGGTCTCGGACTCGCGCTGGACGTCTTGACGGACATGGTGCGCGGCTCCGTCTTCGACCCGGAGGAGCTGCAGCGCGAGATCGCGGTGGTACTCGAAGAACTCCAGCGCTCCGACGATTCGCCGACCCACGTGTGCGCGGAGGCGTTGTTCGCGGCGGCGTACCGTGCGCACCCCTATCGCGCGCCGATCCTCGGTTCTCGCGAGAGCGTCCTCAGCTTCGACCGCCACCGCGTCACGGAGTTCTACGGCCGCTGGTACGCGCCGGACAACCTGCTCGTCGTCGCCAGCGGAGACTTCGACTCGGAGGCCTTCGCCGCGTCGGTGCGCGCGCTGTTCGGAGATGCGACGCCGGCGAATGCGCGCCGCTCACGGACCGCCGAGCCGCTCCAGGACACACCGCGCGCGGTGCTGCTGCGACGGCCCTTCGAGCGCGCCTGCTTCGAGATTGCCTGGCCCGCCGTCGCGCTCGCGCACCCGGATACGCCGTACCTGGATCTGCTGGCGTTCGTGCTCGGCGAGGGCGAGAGCAGCCGGCTCGTGCGCCGCGTCAAGGAGGCCGAGGGCGTCGTCGATCGCATCGATGCGTCCTGCTACACGCCGATCGATGCCGGCCTGTTCAGCGTCTCGGCCGATCTCGAGGACGATCGCGTGCCGGACGCGATCGAAGCCATCACGCGCGAAGTCGAGGCGGCTCGGCACGCCCCGGTGTCGGAGGAGGAACTCGAGAAGGCGCGCGCCAACTTCTTGGCGAGCGAGCACTTCGAGCGCGAAAGCGTCTCGGGGCGCGCGCGCAAGCTCGGCACCTTCGAAGCGATCGCCGGCGACTGGCGCGGTGACGAGGCTTACCTCGATGCCATCCGCCGCGCGACGCCCGAGGATCTGCTGCGTGTCGCGCGGACCCACCTCGACCCCCGACGCGTCACGGTGGCAGCCGTCTTGCCGGGGGAGGCAGCGTCCGCGCTCGATGAAAAGGCGTTGCTGGCCGCGGCGGGCCGCGGGACCGAGCGCGCTGCCGTCGTTGCCGTGCCGCAGGCGATCGAGCCGACCGGCGCTGCCGAGGCGGCGCTGTCCGTCGTCGGCCCCGGTGCGAGGCCCGCACGAACCGGGGCTCGATTGCCCGCACTCCACAGCTACCAGCTCGCGAGCGGCGCCATGCTGCACATCGAGCCGAGACGCGAGGTTCCCGTGGTGGCACTGCGCGGCGCTCTCCACGGCGGGCTGCTCGCCGAGGATGCCGCGAGCGTTGGCCTCACGCAGATGATGACTTCGATGTGGCTGCGCGGCACGCGCCGCCGCGGCGCTGCCGAGCTGGCCCACGCGATCGAGTCGATCGCCGCCGATGTCGACGGCTTTGCCGGCCGCAGCGGCTTCGGCGTGTCGATGGAGGCCACCAGCGACCGCTTCGACGCCGCGCTCGACCTCTTCGCCGAGGTGCTGCTCGAACCGGCCTTCGCCGAGGACGAGCTCGAGCGAGAGCGGCGCGACACGCTGGCCGCACTCGCGCGCCGCGAAGACCGGCTCGGCGCCCGGGTCTTCGATCTGTTCCTCGCCACGCTGTGGCAGACGCACCCGTATCGCTGGACGGTGTTGGGAACGCCGGCGACGGTGGCTTCGTTCACGCGCGCGAACCTGCTCGCCCAGCAGGCGAGGTGGGTTCGCGGGCCGAACCTGGTGCTCGCGCTCTCCGGCGATGTCGATCCCGACACCGCTGCGGAACGGATCTCGATCCGGCTGGCCGCACTCGACGCGACGCCGTGCCCGCGGCCCGTGCCCGCGGCGGAGCCGGCGCCGAGCGAGCCGCGTTTTGCCGAGCTGCACAAGGACCGAGCGCAGGCGCATCTGGTCCTGGGCTTCCGCGGTCTCACGGTCGACGACCCCGACCGCTTCGCGCTCGATGTGATCACGCAGCTACTCGCGGGCCAGGGCGGCCGGCTGTTCCTCGAGCTGCGCGACCGGCGTGGACTCGCCTACTCGGTGAACGCCGTGAACGTCGAAGGCGCCGCCCCCGGGTTCTTCGCGGTGACCATCGGGACCTCGCCGGAGAAACTCGACGAAGCGCGACGCGGCATCGTCGACGAACTCGAGACCCTCGTCGCCACGCCACCGCCGGCCGACGAGATCGAGCGCGCCCGGCGCTACCTGATCGGCAACTTCGAAATCGACCGCCAGCGCAACGCCGTGCGCGCCGCTCACATGGCGATCGACGCGCTGTACGGGCTCGGCGCCGATGCGCAGCGCCACTACTCCGCTGGCATTGCTGCGGTGACGGCCGACGACGTGCTGCGTGTCGCGCGGCGCGTCGTCGACCTCTCGGCACCGATCGAGGCGCTGATCCGGCCCTGACCGATCGCTCGGGGCCACCGGCGCTCGCCGGTCAGCGCGGCTCTTCTGCCGCTCCGCCGAACAGCAGGTCCAGCAGCCCGCGCGCCTCGGGCGGGACGAAGGCGCAGACGTGGTCGCCGGCGCGGAGCTCCGTGCTGCCCT
>CAYOHN010000178.1:0-7476 GCA_964403735.1 uncultured Spirochaetales bacterium
CGGGGGAAAAGTTGACGAACGAACCCGGCCCCTTGGTCGATGTCACTCGGGTTCGGCGGTTTCGCGCGTGAACGTGACGAAGGCCATGGCCGGGCGCTTCGAGGACTCGCGCATCGCGAAGTGGAATCCCTCGAAGTGCCAGCCCTTCGGCACCCACTGGTTGACGATGTCCTCCAGCTCCTCATCGGACGGCGAGCTGCACTCGACCACCTTGTAGCGAAGCGCCACGGCCCCCCCTTCTGTGCGCGCGCAGCTACGGCGCCAGCGCGGCTGCGATGTCCTTGGCGGCGTAGGTCAGGATGAAGTCGGCGCCGGCGCGCTTGATCGCGATCAGCGTCTCGTGCATCGCGCGCGGACCCTCGATCCAACCGTTGGCCGCTGCGCCCATCAACATCGCGTACTCGCCCGAGACCTGGTATGCGGCGAGCGGCACGTCGAAGCGACGGTGTGCCTCCGCGAGCACGTCCAGGTACGGCAGCGCCGGCTTCACCATCAACGCGTCGGCGCCTTCGGCGAGGTCGAGCTCCATCTCGCGCAGCGCCTCGCGTCGGTTCGGCGGATCCATCTGGTAGCCGCGCCGGTCCCCGAACGCCGGCGTACTCTCGGCGGCCTCGCGGAACGGCCCGTAGAACGCACTCGCGTACTTCGCCGCGTACGAGAGAATGGGCAACGACGCAAAGTTGGCCGCATCGAGCGCGCGCCGAATCGTCGCGACGCGACCATCCATCATGTCCGACGGGGCCACCACATCGGCGCCGGCCCGGGCGTGGGAGACGGCGGTCGTCGCCAGCCGTTCGAGGGTCGGATCGTTGGCGACCTCCTCGGCGTCGAGCACTCCGCAGTGTCCGTGATCGGTGTACTCACAGAGACACACATCGGTCATCACGCAGAGACCTGGAGCGGCGCGCTTGGCCGCTTCGACGGCGCGCTGCACGATGCCACCCGGGTCGTCGGCACCGGAGCCCCGCGCGTCCTTGGCGGCCGGCACCCCGAACAGCAGCACGGCCGGCACACCGAGATCGACGACCCGACGGCACTCTTCGGCGACCTGGTCGACAGAGAGCCGCTCGACGCCCGGCATCGACGACACCGGTTCGCGGACGCCACGTCCCTCGACGGCGAACAGCGGCAGCACCAGATCGTCGCGCTCGAGGCGCGTCTCGCGGACCAGGCGGCGCAGCGGCTCGCTGCGGCGCAGCCGGCGCATGCGAACGATCGGAAAGCTCATCAGCGAGATCCTCCAGCCGCGAGATGTTGGGCCAACGCATCCACCAACGCCCGCACTCCGGCCCGCTCCGGCTGCACCGCCGGCGCGAGTCCGAGCGGGGCGAGCGCCGCCGCCGTGGTGGCGCCGATGACAGCGACGACGCAGCCGCGTGCGGCCTGCAGCGACGTCTCGTCGAGACAGGAGGCGAAGCGCCGGGCAGCCGCGCCGCTGGTGAAGGTCAGCACATCGAACTCTCCCCGGACCAGCGCCGTACGCAGCGCCGCCTCGTCGACGGGAGCCGGCTCGCTGCGATAGAGCACGGCCTCGTCGACGTACGCGCCGGCCGCACGCAGCCCGTCCGGGAGTACGGTGCGCGCCGACTCGCCGCGCGCGAAGAGAAAGCGACGCTCCGCGGGCGGAAACCGCTCCCGCAGCAGCGCAAGCAGCGACGCGGCATCGTGTCGCGCCATCGGCACCTCGGGCGCCCGGAAGCCAGCGCGGCGCGCGGCCGCGGCAGTCGCCGGCCCGACGCAGAAAGTGCGCGCGCGCACTGCGGCGGGTGCATGTCCTGCAGCGGCGAGACGCGCCGCCAATGGCTCGACGGCGTTCGCGCTGGTGAACAAGATCGCGTCGAAGTGCTCGATCGCGGCGACCGCATCGTCGACGCCGGGACCGCTGGGGGTCGGGGCGATTCGCAGCATCGGCACGCCCACCGGCTCGGCGCCGGCAGCGCGCAGCAGCGCGGCCAGCGCCGCCGCCTGCTCCGCCGGCCGCGTCACGAGCACGCGGCGCCCGAACAGGGGTGCCGTCTCGAACCACGCCAACTCGTCGCGCAGCCGCACGACGTCACCGATCACGACGACCGCCGGGGCACCCAGCCCGGCTTCGCGCGCACGTTCGGCAATCTCGACGAGCGGCGCCACGAGGACGCGCTGGCGCGGCGTCGCCGCCTCCATCACGACGGCCGCCGGCGTCTCGGCCGCACGCCCTTCCGCGATCAGCGTGGCGGCGATCTTCTCGAGATTGCGCATCCCCATCAGCACCACCAGCGTATCGACGGCCGTCGCCAGTCGATCCCAGCGGATCGACGTCCACGGGCGCGACTCGTCGCGGTGTCCCGTCACCACCGCGAATGACGCCGCATGACGCCGATCGGTGATCGGAATGCCGGCGAACGCCGGTCCGGCGAGCGCCGAGCTGACGCCGGGGATCACCTCGTACGGAATGCCCGCACGCCGGCACGCGCTCGCCTCCTCGCCCCCCCGCCCGTAGACGAAGGGATCGCCGCCCTTCAGCCGCACGACGCGCCGGCCTTCGCGCGCACGCGCGATCAGCAGCGCTTCGATCTCCTGCTGCGCGCGACGCGGATCCTCGTGGCCCCGCTTGCCGGCGTCGATGCGTTCGGCCTCGGGCGGCGCGAGGTCGAGCAGCTCCGGCGACACCAGCGAGTCGTAGACGACGACGTCGGCCTCGCGGAGCGCAGCGGCCCCGCGCACGGTCACGAGATCCGGATCGCCGGGGCCCGCGCCGACCAGCAGCACGCGGCCGAGGCTCACGGCGCCCCCGACGCCGACCGCAACGCGGCGAGAATCTCGCGCGCCCCTTGCCGCAGCAAGTCATCGGCGACCGCGGCGCCGAGCGCTTCGGGGTCCGCACCGGTGCTTTCGGCCCGGACGATACGCGCGCCGTCCGGGCTCGCGACGATGCCGCGCAGCCGCAGCTCGCCGCCGGCGAGCGACTCGGCAAAACCGGCGAGCGGCACGCTGCAATCGCCCTCGAGACGCGCGAGGAGCGCGCGCTCCGCGCGCAGCGCACGCGCGCTGTCGGCGTGCGTGACGGCAGCGAGGTCGGCGCCGAAGCTGGCATCCGCGCGCATCTCGAGCGCGAGCGTACCCTGCCCGACGGCCGGCAACAGTCGCTCCGGCGCGATGCGCTCGTCGATCTGCGCCGCGCGTTGGAGCCGGTCGAGACCCGCGCTCGCCAGCACCACGGCGTCGAGCCGCAGGCCGGCGCCCTCGCTTCCCTCCCGGAGTCTTTGGATGCGCGTCGCCACGTTGCCGCGCAGGGGCACTACGGTGAGATCCGGGCGCCACGAGAGGAGCTGGGCGCCGCGCCGCGCGCTTCCCGTGCCGACGCGGGCGCCGCGCGGGAGCGAGGCCAGCGAATCGAAACGCCCGTCCGACACGAACGCATCGCGCGCATCGGCGCGCTCGGGAATCGCGACGAGCGCGAACGCCGGCGGAATGTGCGCCGGGAGGTCCTTCGCGCTGTGCACGGCGAGGTCGGCGCGGCCGTCGAGCAGCGCCTCCTCGAGTTCCTTGATGAAGAGGCCCTTGCCGCCAACCTTCGCGAGCGACACCGTCGCCAGCTTGTCGCCGGTGGTACGCAGCGGCACCAGCTCGGTCTCGATGCCGAGCGCTGCCTCGATCCGGCGCGCGATCCAGCCGGTCTGCGTGACGGCGAGTTCGCTGGCGCGCGTGGCAATGCGCAGCCGGCTCATTTGCGCTCCGGGTGTTCGCCGCCGGACCGGCGCTCCCGATCCGGGTTCTCGGCTCCATCGCGGGGAATCGTCTCTTCCGGGGCGTCGCCGGCCGCGTCGGCATCGGCGCCGGGTGCCGCCGGGTCGTCCAGCGCGAACAGCACCCGGGCCGCCTCCAGGTACGCGAGGCCATCCTCGCGCTCGGCCTGCTCGCGCAGACGCGACACCGGCGCGTGCAGGATCTTGTTGACGATCGAGCGGGTCAGCGCCTCCACCGTACGCCGTCCGTCCTCGTCGACGCCGGTCCGCGCAAGCCACTTGGCCAGCTCGGCCTGGCGCACCGCTTCCGCGCGATCGCGCACGCGGCGGATCGTCGGCACGGCGGCCAGCGCCGTCAGCCAGCCGCCGAAGCGTTCGACCTCCTCCTGCACGATGCCCTCGGCGCGGATCGTCTCCCGCCGGCGCTCCTCGGCATTGGCCTCGGCGACGCCGCCGAGATCGTCGAGGTCGTAGAGATACACATCGTCGAGTCGGTTCACGTCGGGATCGACGTTGCGCGGCACGCCGATGTCGATGACGAAGATCGGCTGGCGCCGGCGCACGCGCAGCGCTTCCTCGAACAGCGGCACGTCCAGCAGCGGCCGCTCGGCAGCGATGCACGACAGAATGACGTCCGCGCGCGCCGTCAGCGTCGGGAGCTCGTCGAGGCCGTGCGCGCTGGCGCCGAAGCGCTGCGCCAGCGCCACCGCGTGCCCCGGCGTCCGGTTCGCCACCGAGACGTCGGCGAGGCCGGCGCCGCGCAGCGCCGCCAGTGCCATCTCGATCATCTCGCCCGCGCCCACCAGCAGCGCGTGCTTGTCCTCGAGCGTCTCGAAGATCTGCTGGGCCAGATCGACGGCCACGCGCGCCACCGAAACCGGCCGCTCCGCGATGCGCGTCTCGTGACGGACGCGCTTGGCCGCGGCGAACGCTGCGGCGAACAGCCGCGACAGCACCGGCCCGCTGGCGCCGCTTTCGGCGGCCCAGCGATAGGCGTCCTTCACCTGACCGAGGATCTGCGGCTCGCCGACCACCAGCGAGTCGATCGAGGACGAGACGCGCAGCAGATGGCGCACCGCATCGGTGTCGATGTGCTCGTAGAAGATGCCGTGCGGCGAGAGCGCGTCCGGTAGCGCTTCGCCGCGGCCGAGCTCGCGCAGGAAGAAGCTGCGCAGGCGATGGCGCGCCGCCTCGAGCTGGCGCGTCGTCACGATCACTTCGACGCGGTTGCAGGTCGAGAGCAGCACGGCCTCGTCGACCTCGTCGCTGGCCACCAGCTTCGCGAGCCACGGACCCGGCTCGTCGACCGCGAAGCGCTCGCGGACCTCGATCGGCGCAGTCCGATGGTTCATACCGGCGAGCAGGAGTTTCACAGCAGCGCCTCGACGCCGAGCACGGCGAAGAACAGGAACGCGAAGCCTGCCGCGGCGCACGCGGCAGCTTCGCGGCCGCGCCAGCCGAACGAGAAGCGAGCGACCACCAGCGCACCGTAGATCGCCCAGGCGATGCCCGTCCAATTGGCGTGCGCGCCGCCATCCCAGAGGCGGCCGGTGAGACCGTGGGTCCAGATCATCCCGGCGACGACGCCGAGCGTGAGCAGCGGGAAGCCGAGCGCGAGCGCGATCACGTTGACGCGATCGAGCGCTTCCAGCGACGGCAGCGGGCGGCGCGGCGCCACCGGCCGCTTCGCCTTCAGCTGACGCGCCTCGGCCAGGAACAACAGCCCCGCGACTCCCGCGACGCCGAGCAACGACAGCCCCGCGCTGGCCAGGAGTACATGCAGGTGCGGCCAGCGACCGCCGACCTCGGCGACGACGGGCTCGACACCGCCGAGCGTCGCACTGGCATAGAGCGTGCCGGCGAACGCGAACGGCGCCACCAGGCCGGCGAGGCTCTCGAGGCGCCCGCGCCGGAGTAGCACCACTGCGAAGGCCACCGCCAGCCACGCCATCAACGAGATCGCCGCCGGTTGCGCGGTCAGCGGCGGCGGCGGGTCGAGCGTATGGAGCCCGGCGAACGCCGCCGCGTGCAGCAGCGCCGCGGCCACCAGCGTCCACACCGCAAGCCGCGCGAGGCGCGCGCTCGGCAGCGCCAGGCCGAGCGTCGTGCCGAGCGTCGCGAGCAGATAGCAGGCCGCGGCCAGTTGATGGAGGCCGATCACCATCGGGTCCCGGCCCCCTTGCGCAGCGCTTCGCTCATGACGACCACCGCTGCGCCTGCTCGGCGATCCGGATCGAATCGGAGACGGACTCGAAGAGCCGGAACGCCTGCTCGCCGAACAGCACGAAGCGAATCTCCTCGACGCAGGTGTCGCCGGCCAGGTGCGCGCGGGCTTCGGCGAGCAGCAGCTCCGCACTGCGCTGGGTCGACAGCCCGCCGACACCGGCGCCGATCGCCGGCACCGCGACCGTGCGGCAGCCGAGGTCCCGGGCGATCTCGAGGCTGCGGCGCATCGCAGCGGTGACGGCCTCCTCGGTCGCCTGGCCGCCCAGCTCCATCCCCGCGGCGTGGATCACGTAGCGCGCGGGGAGCGCGCCGGCGCCCGTGGCGACCGCCTCGCCGACGGCGATCGGCCCGTGCTCGTCGCACTCGGCCTGGATCTCCGGGCCGCCGCGCTCGCGGAGTGCGCCGGCGACGCCGCTGCCGAGCTGCAACGCGATGTTCGCGGCGTTGACGATGGCGTCGACTTCCTGCGTGCTGATGTCCCCCTCTCGGATCGTAACGCGACCGCTCATCGCTCGGCTCCTGCGCGCTCGATCAGGCCGGCGGCGAGCAGCGGCACGAGCAGCTCGTGCTGGCCCACCAGCGAGATGCCACGACCGCCGAGCCGCGTCGGGCGTTCGACCACGTTCACGAGCGGCCGATACGGGCGCAGGAAGTCGAGGTTCACCGTCGTGAAGCGGCGCACGCGATGACCGAGATTACGCGCCAGGGTGAGCGCTTTCAGAAACACCTCGGGCAGGATCACTGCCGAGCCGACGTGGAAGTAGACGCCGCGCTCGAGAGTCGCGACGAGACCCGTGAGTGTCTCGAAGTCCCGGTAGCTGGTGGCGCCGAGCGCGGCGCCGTCGGCGCTCGGATGCATGTGGTGAATGTCGGTGCCGATCGCCGCGTGCACGGTGACCGGAATCTCGAGGCGTGCCGCGGTGGCGAGGATCGAGCGCGCGCGGTGCGGATAGCGACCGTTCAGCAGCTCGCGGCCGACCGCGGCGCCCATGCCGAGCCCGTCGGCGGCGCCGCGCGCGATCGCGCCGTTCAGCGCCTCCGCCGTCTCCCGCGCCATCCCGAAGCTGCCATCGTCGAGCGCCGGCCCGACGTCCTCGCTGGTGGCGCCGAGCAGCGCCAGCTCGAGATCGTGCACGCAGCCGGCGCCGTTCATCAGGATCCCCGACACGAAACCGCGCTCGATCAGATCCACGACGACCGGCGCGAGGCCCACCTTGATGACGTGCGCGCCGAGACCCCACAGGATCGTGCGCTCGGCCGTGCGGGCGCGGGCGGCCGCGTCGATCGCCGCGCGCAGATCGGCGGCACCCAGCAAATCCGGCAGCCCGTCCAGGAACGACGCGAATGATCCGCCCGCGCGATGCGGGCGCGCCTCGTCGCGACGGCGGACCTTGCTCGGCCGGCGCCGCACCGGCTGGGTGCGCACCCGCGTGCGATCGATCTTCGGCGGCTTGCGGACCGGCACGGCGACGGGCTCCCTCACCGCACCGGGAACAGCGCATCCTCGACGAGTTCGGCCAACGCG
>CAYOHN010000179.1:0-7429 GCA_964403735.1 uncultured Spirochaetales bacterium
GGGCATCGTCGACGCCATCGGCCCGTCGGCGGCCGGTCCGCCCATCGGCTCGCGCGTGGCCGTCGAGCCGATCCGGGGCTGCGGCGGCTGCGCCAAGTGCCTCGCGGGTCGTTACGCCATCTGCCGGCAGTCGACGCTCGCCGGTGTCCACCTGCCCGGCGGGCTGGCCGAGTTCCTCGTGGTACCGGCCGAGAACGTCTATCCGGTCCCGCCGAGTCTCGATCCGGGCGTGGCGGCGCTGGCCGAGCCCATGGCCGTCGCCGTGCATGCGCTGCACCGCGCGCACTTCCTGCCCGGCCAGCGCGTGCTGGTCCTCGGCGCGGGTTCCGTCGGATTGCTCGCCGCCGCCGCGGCGCGTCGGCTGGGCGCCGGCGACGTCTGGGTGACGGCGCGCCATCCGCATCAGCGCGAGCACGCGCTCGCGCTGGGCGCGTCGCGCGTGCTCGGTGACGACGAAGCTTCGCCGGCGGCGCTCGACGGCATCGGCCGCGAGGCGCCGATCGACCTGGTCGTCGAGACGGTCGGCGGCACGGCCGACACGCTGCGGGCCGCCGCGGCGGCGGCTCGTCCGGGCGGCGCGGTCTCCGTCGTCGGCATGTTCCTCGGCGCGCTCACGCTCGACCCGATGCCGCTGCTGCTCAAGGAGCTGACGCTCGCGTGGTCGTACTGTTATGGCGAAGATCCCGCGCACGGCGCGGACTTCGCCGAAGCCGTCGACATCCTCGCGGCCGCGCGCGAGGCGCTTTCCCCGTTGATCACCCACACCGTCCCGCTCGAAGAGGCCGCCCGCGGCTTCGCACTCGCCGCCGATCGGCGCGCCGGTGCGATCAAGGTCAGCATCGTCCCGTAGCCGGCCGGCTGCGGAAGCCAGGAGAACCGATGGATTTCGAACCGTCCGACAAGTGCAAGGCGATCCGCGAGCAGCTCGAGCGTTTCATGGACGAGTACGTCTATCCGAACGAGCGCCTCGCGCACGAACAGATGGAAGCGTCGCCGGATCCGCACGCGGAACCGCCGATCGTCACCGAGATCCGCGCCAAGGCGAAGGCGCTCGGGCTGTGGAACCTGTTCCTGCCGGACGCCGACTACGGCGCCGGCCTCGACAATCTCGACTACGCACCGCTGTGTGAAGTGATGGGGCGCAGTTTCATCGGCGCGCGCGCCTTCAACTGCCAGGCGCCCGATACCGGCAACGCCGAGATCCTCGCCGAGTTCGGAACCCCGGAGCAGAAGAAATCGTGGCTCGAGCCGCTGCTCGAAGGCGAGATCCGCTCGTGTTTTTCGATGACGGAGCCGGAGACCAGCGGTGCCGACCCGACCGGCCTGCAGACGCGTGTGCGCCGCGACGGCGACGACTACGTCATCGACGGCCACAAGTGGTTCACGTCGGGCGCCATGGGCGCGCGCTTCGCCATCGTCATGGGCGTCAACGATCCGCAGGCGCCGATGCACGAGCGCGCGACGATGATCATCGTCCCGACCGACACGCCCGGCTTCCGGATCGCGCGCGCGGTCTCGGTGATGGGGCACGTCGGCGGCGGCGGCCACTGCGAGATCTACTACGAGAAGTGCCGCGTGCCGGCGGCAAACCGGCTCGGCCAGGAGGGCGCTGGCTTCCTGATCGCGCAGGCGCGGCTCGGCCCCGGCCGCATCCACCACTGCATGCGCGCGATCGGCATGGCCGAGCGCGCGTTCGAGATCATGTGCCGGCATGCCAACACGCGGAAGGCCTTCGGCTCGACGCTCGGCGAAAAGCAGTTCGTCCAGGAGTGGATCGCCACGTCGCGGATGGAGATCGATCAGGCGCGGCTGCTGACGATGTACGCCGCGTGGAAGATGGACACCTACGACAAGAAGGTCGCGCGCCAGGAGATCTCGATGATCAAGGTGGTCGCGCCGAACATGCTGATGAACGTCCTCGACCGCGCCATCCAGTGCCTCGGCAGCCTCGGCGTCTCCGACGACACCCCGGTCGCCGCGATGTGGCGCCACAGCCGCGCGCTGCGGCTCGCGGATGGCCCCGACGAGGTGCACAAGATGGTGATCGCGCGGCGGGAGCTGCATCGCTTCGCGTGAGGAAGCGGGGGCGCGGGGCCGGACTCGGCCTGACGAACTCGGCCTGGAGAGAGTCGCGGTTCTGAGTTGCTGGTTCAAACTATCATGATATTTTGAACCGTATGTTCGAACGCCAGCTCGCCCTGCCCGCCCCCGGCACGGAGACCTTCTTCCTCTGGGGCCCGCGCCAGACCGGCAAGAGCACGATTCTGCGGTCGGCGTACGGAGACGCCCTCTGGATCGACCTGCTGAAGGCCGACGTGTTCCGCCGCTACGTCACCCGGCCGGAGTCCTTGCGCGAGGAGCTCGAGGCCGAGCCGCCGGGGCCGCGCCAGCAGATCGTGATCGACGAGATCCAGAAGGTGCCTGCCCTGCTCGACGAGGTGCAGTGGATGATCGAGAACCGCGGACTGAAGTTCGCGCTCTGTGGATCGAGCGCCCGCAAGGTGCGGCGCGGGGCGGCCAACCTGCTCGGCGGTCGCGCCACGCGCTACGAGCTGCACGGCCTCACGGCGGCGGAGCTCGGGCGCGACTTCGATCTGGACCGGATGCTCGAGCACGGCTATCTGCCGCGAATCTACGAGTCGAGTCGCCCGCGGCGGCTGCTCGAATCGTACGTAGCCGACTATCTGAAGGAGGAAATCGCGGCGGAGGGCGTGGTCCGCAACCTCCCGGTGTTCTCGGATTTTCTCGATGCCGCCGCACTCGGCGACGGCGAGATCGTCAACTTCTCGAACATCGCGCGCGAGTGCGGCGTCTCCAGCCACACGACGAAGAGTCACTTCCAGATCCTCGAGGACACGTTGCTCGGGCGCTGGCTCCCCGCGTACCGGAAGCGCCCCAAGCGGCGCGTGATCGGGTCCCCGAAGTTCTACTTCGCCGACGTGGGGGTCGTGAATCGACTGGCGAAACGCGGCGCCTTGCAGCCCGGCTCGGAACTCTACGGCAAGGCCTTCGAGAACTGGGTCTTCCACGAGCTCAGTGCCTTCGTGTCGTATCGGGACATCGAGGGTGACCTCTCGTACTGGCGCCTGGCGAGCGGGATCGAGGTCGACTTCGTGCTCGGAGACATGCAGCTCGCCATCGAGGCCAAGTCCAGCGAGCGGATCACGCGCGACCATCTGAAGGGGCTGCGCAGTCTTGCCGAGGACCACCCCCGCGTCGGCCGCCGCATCGTGGTCTCCCGCGAGCCGCGAGCGCGCAAAACGGACGACGGCATCGAGATCCTGCCGGCGACGACCTTCGTGAAGCGGCTGTGGGCGGGGGATCTCACAGCGTAGGCACCCGCCCGGGACCTCGACCCTCGCGAGGTTGCGCCGGACGCTTCGCGAAACCTCTTCGACTCGCGACGACACCTTCCCACGTGCCCCCGTTCTCGGAGCGCGCCCGGCTCTTCCTAAAGTCTCGCCGGGAGGGGACCCGATGAGGGCGGCATCGGTTCTCAGAGGGTGTGTTCGATGACGGATTTCCGGCGATTCGCCGCCACTCGCCTCGGCCACCGCGCCGGCTTCCGAATCTTCACGGTGTCCGCCGCCTGCTCCCTGGCGTTGGTACTCGCGGGTTGCCGGACCGTCTCGATCGGAGAGCCCGTGTCGATCCCGATCCCGCAGACGCTCGCGGAGCCCGAAGCGCAGAGACTCGTCGCCGAGTGGATCGAAGGCGACCGGCTGCGCACGCGCGGCTCCGGCCCGCGGACGCGCGGGCGACGCGCGCGCTGGCAGATCGAGGAGTGGCAACCCGGCTCGATCGTGGCCGTCTACGCGTGGCGATCGCACGTGTTGCGCGTAGAGCTCGAGTTCGAGGACCGCACGACGCGGCTCGCGATCGGCGACAGCGAGAACCTGAAGCAATCCTCCGCTCGCATCCACGAAAGAGCGAAAGTGCTGGCGATGGAGTTGGCCCAGAACATCCGGCTCGCCTACGCCAAGCTGGCGATGCAGCCACCGGGATCGCGACCGGCCGCGTCCGCGAGAACGGGAGGGACGAAGCGCTCCTTCTGCAGCGCGCGATGGCCAGGCGACGCCGGGGAACGAACCCGCTGCGAGCGCGCGCAACGCCGCGCCTACGGCCGACTCCAGCCGATGATCGCCCAGGTCGAAGCCGCCCCGTCGACCTTCCAGTCGCAACGACTGCGAGCCTGCTACGCGAACACCAAGACCGCCGGCGCGGCGGATTGGGAAGCTCTCGAGCGCTGCTTCCACGCGACGCCGGCTTCCATCCGGTAACCGAAGAGGTAGCCGGAGGGTCACCGGAGCGGATCGCACAGCGGAGGCGAGCAGCAGCGGTGCCCGGCGACGCACCGGAACGGATCACGCGCTGAACTTGCCGGCGCTCGCGGGCGGGGGAGTGCGGTCTCCTCGCCGAACCGCTGGAGCGGTCCGGTTGGCGTGTTCGCGTTCGAGCTCGGTGCGAAACACTTCGAGGTGACGGATCAGGAAGGGCCGCAGATCGCGCGGCGCCACGATCGACTCGAGGGAACCCACGGCGCGGGCGCGCTCCACGGTGTGGATGCGTTCGAACTCGGCGGCCAGCTCGGCCTGCTTCTCGAGCAGCACATCCGAGAGCGCGCGGTCGAGGCGCGCGCGCGCCTCCGGGCTCGGGTCGTCGCGCAGCGCGACCTCCAGCGCCTCGATGCGCGGGTCGGCCGCGGCCCGAGCACGCACCTCGCGCGGGAACACCACCGCGGCCGCCGGACCTCCGCCGATCACCGAGGCGTAGGAGCCCGCCAGCGCCGCCGGCCGCACGCCGGGGTTCAGCGCGCCCGAGAAGACGACGTAGGCGCCGCCGTGGTAGCGCGACACCACCATGAAGAGAATGAGCCCGTCGAAGTTTACGACCGCGCGCGCAATCTCCGCGCCGTACTCGAGCTGGAGCTTGCGCATGGACTCGGGCGAGCCGTCGAAGCCCGAGAGGTTCGCGAGCACCACCACCGGACGCTGGCCGCTCGCCGAGGCCAGCGCGCGCGCCACCTTCTTCGAGGAGAGCGGGAACAGCGTGCCACCAGTCCAGCTCTCGGGGCCATCGAGGGGCCGGAAACCCTCGCGCAGCACCAGCTGGCTCTCGATACCGATCAGCGTGATCGCGTGCCCCCCCAGATGGGCATCCCACGTGATGGCCGTCTCCGCCCCCACCCAGCCGCGCCAGCGCTCGAGCCAGCCGCCGTCGGCGTCGACCAATGCGGCCATCACGTCGCGCATGGCGAACGGCGCCTTGCGGCCGAGGTTCGTCGCATCGTCGAAGATCTCGCCCACCGCGGCGAAGCGCTCGTCCTCGCGGCAGGACGCGAGGGTCACATCGCGGTTGGGCGGGTCCTCGGTGAGATGGCGGCGCGGCCCGGTCTCGCCCGGAACCACGTAGGTGCAGCGGTAGTGCTCGTAGAGAACGCGAAAGGCATCGGTTAGATCCATGGCAAGGTATTGGGCTTCCCCATTCGGGCCCATGACCCGCTCGTAACCGCCGATCGAGACCTCGTCCTCGGCCGACACGGCGCCCGAGGCCGCGAGTGCCGCGCGGCCGGTGAGCACCATCGAGCCGCGCGATGTCATGATCAGCACGCCGCGCGTGCGATGACCCATGGTGGCGAGGGCGTCGAAGTAGCTCTGGGCGCCGACGTTCACGCCGTCCACGATCACGTGGATCGGCAGTCCGGCGTCGGTACACTCGACGATGCGCCGCACCACATGTGCCGTCGCGTCGAGGTTCTCGGTGCCGCTGTCCATGGCGATGCGCGCGCCGCTCGAGACCGGCACCCACTCGACGGGGATGCGCTCGCGTTCGGCCAGATCGAGGGCGGCGATCAGCCGATCGCACTCGGGCGCCGCGAGCGCGCCCATGTTGCGCGTCGGATCCGAGAGCACGAGCACGCGGCGCATGCCCTCGGGCACCTTCGGCGTGGGCGTGGTGACGATGCCGAACACCACCGCGGCCTCGTTGCGCCCGTAGGTGCGGCCGGCCACCGAAACCGCATGGGGGGGCTCGCCGCCCGAACTCCCGGCCAGGTCGAACTCCTCGAAGCTCGCGGGCGGCAGCGACGGCTCGCCCTCCTCGTCGGCGGCGCGCCCGCCACACAACATGCGCACGATCTCGTAGGGCTCCACCAGACCGCGACGGCGCGCCTCACCCACGCGCCGCTCGTACGCGCTGCGCACGTCGAGGGGTCGCGTGCGCGGCTCTCGCCAACGCAGATCCATGCGCGAGCCCGGCAGCTCGCTGATCTCGATCTCGAGCGTGCGCGCCGCGGCCCGAGGGTGCTCGGAATCGAGGAGCCGCAGGCGCACCACGACTTTCTCGAGGCCCAAGTGGCGCGTAGCGGGCGCCAGACGGCGCGCGAGGTCGCTCGCCAGCGCCTCGTTCACCACCAGGGCCGGCGCCACGAACAGCGCGATGCGGTTCCACTGGAGGCGTCGCTTCGGGTCGTGGCGCGCCACGAGCTGGCGCAAGGTGCGCGCGGCGGCATGGAACATGCGCTCGAAGACGGGAATGTGGGGTGCTGCGTCGGGCCCGTTGCCCGCACCGTGGACGTCGGCCAGGACGAACAGGCGCTCGTCGTCGGGCGACTCTTTGGCGCGCGCGCGGAAGGCGTACAGCCCGTCGTCTTCGGCGTCGAGACGCTCGAGGTCGAAGGCCGAGAGCCGCGCGAGCTCGATGCGCGACGCCACCTCGGGATGGACTCCGTTGAGGTCGGGCGCGCGCACGAACGCGTCGTTCTCACGCACGAGTGTGTCGAAGCGGAGGAAGCGGTCCGTGTCGCCCGGCTCCACCCAGCCGACGGTCAGCCGGCCCGCGTGGATGCCGGCGCCCGCGGCGTGGCCGAGCAGGCGTTCGCGCTCGAACCCGTGGACCCCGCCGGTCACGAACAGCTCGGCGGCGTCGGCTTCGTGCGCGCCGGCGGCGAACGCCAGGCGCGCGAGCGCGGAACCGGCCGAGGCGAGCGGCGCTGCGGCCGCCAACACGGCGCGACCGTCGGAGAACTCGAGGCGCTCGAGTACCACGTCGTCGCAGCTCGTGCCCGACTGCAGCCGCGGGGCTCGCGGGTGGTACAAGCGCATCACGTGTGCGCCGAGGGCCACCGAGCGGCGTCCGGACGCGCCGCCGCTGAGCCAGCCGCCCACGCGCTCGAAGACCGCGCGCGGTGCCACGGCCAGCTCCGCCAACACGGGCCCCGGCGGTGCGGCGGGATCGGCTTCGGCGGCGCCGAGCCAGGCCTCCACCTGCTTGCTCGTGCGCTCGGCGCGGCGCTCGATCTCCGGGCGCTCGAAGATCTGATAGCGCGCCTCGAGGGCGGCATCCGCCAGGCCGTCGGAGACGAGCCCGCGCAGGCCCACGATGGCGCCCAGCGCAGCGCGCAGCTCTGCGTCGTCTCCCAGGTGCACAC
>CAYOHN010000180.1:0-7398 GCA_964403735.1 uncultured Spirochaetales bacterium
CGCGATCTGCAGTGCGGCGGCGATGCGCGCGGGGACGCCTTCGCTCCGGAGGTAGTGGTCGGTGTGTCGGATCACGAGGACGCGTCCGGGTCTTCGCAGGGTGTTCTCGAGCAGGACGTAGCCATCGTTCGGCCCGCGTGTTCGCAGCCACTCGAACGCCGCTCGGGCCGCCTCGGTCACGTCCGCGACGCGCGGAAACGCGGCGACATGGACCGCGAAGATCCCGCGGATGGCCTCGGCCGGGAGTCCGTCGGTGGTGGTGACCGCTGCGAGGCTGTCGGCCGTCGTCGCGGGCAGCCAGCTCCGCGACTGCGCGCGCGCGGGCCCGTCGGGATCGAGCAACGGCGTGCCATCGATCGCGCCGACGAGGTCGATCCAGAGGGCGATGCGAGGGCGGATCTCCGGATGCGCGACGAGGGCGGTGGCGACGTCGGCGCTGCCCTTGCTGACCGAGAGCAAAGCGGCGCGGGCGCCGTCCCTCGTGGCGTCGAGGACGGCGCGTGCAATCATCGCGGCGTTCCGTTTGCGCGTTCCCACCTCGTCCGTCGGGATCAGTGGAACCGATACGCCGAGCCAGTCCGAGACGATGGAGAGATCGGCGCCCGACTGCGGGTGCGAGACATAGAACAGTCCCGGGACGCGCAGCGGTTGCAGGTTGCAGGCTTCGAGCGCATGCGAGAGGCGAGTAGCGGCATCTGGCCCGCGCGTTGCGAGCCGGGCGTCGATCGCCGCGCGGAACTCCCGATGGCGGGGGATCGCCTCGATCCGCTCCGCCAGTCGCGTCACGAGGCGATCGTACGAGGCGTCGTCGGCGCGGGCGTCGCCGCAGACGAACGCGGCGCACGCCAGCGCGCCCGCGATGACGATCCGCGCACGCGCGGATCGTCTAGTATCGTGCGGGTACGCTTCGCAGTTCGTGCGCCGGGCCGCCATCGGCGGAGCATGTCCGGTCTAGAGCACCGTGTCGAACCGGGAATCCGCGGGAGTCCAACGGGCCTTCCCGGCGTCGAACCTGCGGGAGCGATCGCGTGTGCGCCGACTGGACGGAGAGCCGATGCGAATATGGAAGCGAGAACCGATCCGGAAGCTCGTCGGGGTGGCCCGGCCGGGGCTCGTTGCACTCGGCCTCCTCGCCGGGATCGTGGCCGTCCTCACCGCGCCTTCGCCCGCATCGGCGCAGGTGACGCGGATTGCCAACGGGATCCCGACGAGCTCCTGGCCCGAGGTCGCAGCCCTGCTCATCGGCAGCGGGCGCTGCACCGCCAGCTTCGTCGGTTGCCGGACGGCGATCACGGCCGCGCACTGCCTGTGTCTGGGGAGCGGAACGGGCCCGCTGTGCGGGGACGGAACCCGGCAGGTGGATGCCTCCGAGCTTCTCCTCTTCGCCCCCCAAGGCGGTCTCTTTCCGGTTCGCTCGATCTCGGTTCTTCCGGACTTCACGTTCGCAGCGCAGGGGGATGTGGCCGTCCTCTCGCTCGACGTCCCGCTGCGCGGGATCCGCCCGCGCGCGATCAACGAACAGCGGAGACTGCCGTTCGGCACGCCGGCGACGATCGTCGGGTTCGGTGCGACACAGGAGGGGAGCGTCGGCTCGCAGCTCCTGCGCGAGGGCCGCGTGACCACCGCTCCGTGTCAGGAAGGGATCGGGTCGACGCACGTGTGCTGGAACCTCGCGCAGCCGCTGGGCCCTCCTGGGCTCGACTCCAATACGTGTCCGGGCGACTCCGGAGGTCCGTTGCTGGCGGACCTGGGGACCGGCCTCGTCCTCGCCGGGGTCCATTCAGGTGGCTTCGGGGGCGAGTGTCACGTGAGCGATTCCGCGTTCGACTCCGATGTGTTCGTCGAGCGCGACTGGATCCGCGAGCAGGCCGGCGTCGATCTCGATGCGGGCGCCTGTGGCGGTGGCCCCCAGGTCGGGGATCCCGCCGTCGTGACGCTGCCGATCGATGGTGTCGTGGCGACGACGGTAGGCCACTCGTTCGCCGTCGCACCGGGCACGAAGCTGCTGCGTGTCGCTCTCGCGGGTGCATCGGACAGCATCCTCACGCTCCTCGTCCGCGGCGGTGCACCGGCGACTCCGACCAGCTTCGACTGTATCTCCAGGTTCGACTTCTCGTTCGGGTACTGCGAAATCGAGGATCCGGCCCCCGGATCGTGGTTCGTGCGGATCGATTCCGAGGGCGCCGTCAGTGAGTATCAGCTGACCGCGACGCTCCTGCCCGAGGATCCGCCGCCACCGCCCGCAGTCGGAGCCGTGATCGTGTCGAGCTTCACGGGCTTCGAACTCGTGCAGGTCGATCTCGCGACCGGGGCGCGCGCGGTCGTGTCGTCGAGTCTCCGCGGCAGCGGCGCGGCATTGACGAGTCCGGAGGGCATCGCGCGCGACCTCGATGGCTCGATCCTCGTCGCGAGTCCCACGAGTGTGAACCTGCTGCGCGTCGATCCAATGACGGGGAATCGTGTCGTGGTGTCGGGGTGCGCGGACCCGGTGTGCACGTCCACGGTGGGGTCGGGGCCGCCGTTTCTCGGTCCGCGTTTCGTCGTCGTGGCGGAGAGCGGCGAGATCCTGGTCGCCGATCGTTCAACTCCGGGACTCTACGCGATCGTGCGCGTCGATCCGGACAGCGGCGCGCGGACCACGATTTCCGGCTGTGCGGACGAGACGTGCACTGCGCTCGTCGGGAGCGGCCCGGCAATCAGCCGGCTGTTCGGGATCGCGATCGGCTCCGACGGGCGCGTCTTCGTCGCCGACGAGCTCGCGATCCATGCGATCGATCCCGCGACGGGCGACCGGACGCTCCTTTCGGGCTGTCCGGACGTCGACTGCGTGGTGCCGGTGGGCGCCGGGCCGGCGTTCGGCGAGCCGGCGGATCTCCTCGTTGCGCCGGACGGCTCGCTGCTGGTTCCGTTTCGCATCGAGGGCAGCCTGTTCGGGAGCCTGCGCCGGGTCGACCCCGAGACGGGGGAACGCGTTCTGGTGTCGGGTTGTGAGAATCCCGATTGCGATTCGTTGCGCGGCGCCGGTCCGGCGTTCGCCGAGCCGTTCGGCGTCGGTTTCGACCGCTCCGGTCGCCTGCTCGTCAGCGACAGCCGGCTCGACGCGCTGCTGCGGGTCGACCTCGCGACGGGCGACCGGACGCTGCTGTCGGGCTGCGCCGACCCGAACTGCCAGAGCGCGCTCGGGGGCGGGCCGCGCCTCGCCCAGCCGCTCGACATCGCCCGGGTTCCGGAGCCCGGAACCGGCGCCGGAGCACTGGCTGCGATTGCGACGCTGGGAGCGCTCGCGGCACGGCGCGCTGGCGGCGGGGTCTGAGCGCAACGGCGGCGGGCTGATACCCTCCCGCGTCGATGGACGGAATCAGCGCAGCATTTCTGGCCCTGGCCGTCCTCGGCGTCGCCGGTGCCGGCGTGCTGTTCGCGGCCTTGCGCGGCGAACGCGGCCGGTGCGCGGCGGCCCAGGCAGAGGCGGCGCGGCTCTCCGATGAGCTCGAATCGGTACGGCGCGAGGCCGATTCGGCGCAGCGCGCGGGCCGCGGCCGCAGCGACGAGGTGAGCGAGCTGCGCCGCAAGCTCGAGAAGGCGCGCAAGCGCGCGTTCGCCGCGCAGCAGGAGCGCGAGCCGCTCGCGGCGCGCGTCGCCGAACTCGAGACGACGTTGGCCGATCGCGAGCGTACGGCGGCGGAGCTTCGTCTGCGGCTCGAAGGCTTCGCTGAGGAGCATGCGACGAAGGCGCGAGAGCTCGCGAAGCTGCGCGACGAGCTCGCGGAGGCTCGGCAGACCGCGACGGGTGCCCGCATCGATCCGGGCGAGTACGGCTTGCTGCAGCAGCGCGTCGAGGCCGCCGAGGCGGAGATCCGCCGGCTGCAACCGCTACTGCGGGCGTCCGAACAGGAGGCGAGCCGTTGGCGCCAGCGCGAACGCGTGCAGCGCCGCTCCTACACCGTGCTGCGCGGCGAGTTCGAGATCGCGAAAGATCATCTGCGCGCGCTGCGCGGAGAAGGCGGCATCGAGGTCGACGACGGAGCCGCCGCGGCGGCGAGCCACGGAGACGGCGAGGGGCCACCCGCTCACAGGGGTACCGGAACCGAGTGACGAGAAGCCCCGCGCCTGGGCGGAGGAGACACCCGGAGGCCAAACTCCGCAGCCGCCAGGAGAGCAGGATCGGAGTCGCGACGCCCGCCGTCGAGGACCTTGGCCGGAGGATGTCTCCTCCGCCCAGGCCCTCGATCCCTCGAACGCACTCGCGATTTCCGGCCAGCCGCTCAGAGCACCCGACTCGATCCCGTGTAGACATTGAAGCGCCCGGGCCGCAGGAAGCCGATGACCGTCATGCCGGCGCGGTCGGCGATGCGCAGCGCCAGGCTCGACGGCGCGCCGACGGCGGCCAGCACCGGGATCCCGGCCCGCGCAGCCTTCTGGGCGATCTCGAAGCCCGCGCGCCCGGAGAGCATCAACACGGTCTCGGCGAGCGAATGGGCATTGGCCGCGAGCGCGCCCGCCAGCAGCCGCTCCCCCACCACCTTGTCGACCGCGTTGTGGCGTCCGACGTCCTCGCGCAGGACCGACAGCGGCCCGTTGGCGACGAACAGCGCCGCAGCGTGCAGTCCGCCGGTGCGCGAGAACACGCGTTGCGCAGCGCGCATCGTCTCGGGCAGTCCCTCGAGCCAGGCGCGCTCGAGCCGCGGCCGGCCTGGTTCCAGCGCGGGCAGTCCTCGCGAGAACACGTGCTCGATCGCCGTCTTGCCGCAGACGCCGCAGGCCGCGCTCGACAGGAAGCCGCGCGCTGCACGCGCCGCGGCGAGGCCGCGTTCGTCGTGCAGTCGCACAGTGACGACGTTGCCGGCCGCGCCACTGCCTTCGCCGGCGCGCAACTCGAGCAGGTCTGCGCGCGAGTCGAGGAGTCCCTCCCCGTAGAGCCAGCCGGCCGCGAGCTCCTCGTCGTGGCCCGGGGTGCGCATCGTGACCACCAGCGGCCCTCCGCCGACGCGGAGCTCGAGCGGTTCCTCGACGACGACGGGATCCGGCAGCTCCTGCGCCGTCCCGTCGACGACGATCTGGGTCGGCCACAGCTCGGTGCCGGAATCCTTCACAGCGGCGTGACTTCGACGAGCGTGTTGAAGTCTGGCTCGCCGCAACGGGGGTCGTAGCGGCCATGGGAGAGCAGCTCGTTGCCTTCCGGCCAGTGCACCTGGAGGTTGCGCGGCCGGATCGGCGCGATGCGCACGCGCGCCGCCATCGCGCCTGCGCTCGAGCGCAGGCGAACGCGAGCGCCCGGGGTCAACCCGAGAGCCGCCGCATCCGCGGCGCTCATCAGCACGTCGTCCCGCGCGGCGCCGGTGAGGGGATCCCGGTCGTTCCACACCATGCTGTTGAACTGCTTGCCGCGGCGCGTGCTGACGCGGAACCAGCCGTCGGGGATCGGCGCCTCGCCTGCGTGGTCGGGACGAAGCGCCAGAGGAACCGTCGCGAACCGGGCGCGCCCGTCCGGCGTGTCGAACCAGGGCAGCCCGTCGCGTTCGCAGAGCCGGCGGCCGCCGTATTGCACCTGGTCGCCCTTCTTCGCGAGCTGGCCGATCCCCGCGTAGTCCGGCACGACGCGCTCGATCTCGGCGCGGATCGCCGCTGCATCGTCGAAGCCGGCGCGGGCGCCGAGCTCCGGATCCACGCGGCGCAGCAGCTCGACGAACACCTGCCACTCGGCGCGCGCCTCGCCGATCCGACGGCCCGGAATCTCCGGCGAGAACACGAGCCGGCGCTCCGTCGTCGTTTCGGTGCCGCCGCCCGGCTGCTCGTAGCGGGTCGTCGCCGGCAGCAACAGGACCGTGCCGCCGGGCCCCGGATCCGTGAGCATCGTCGGCGAGACGACGATGTCTTGATGGACGCGCAGCGGCACGCGCGCCAACGCCTCGCGGACCCACGCGGGATCCGGCAGCGTCTCGGCGAAGTTGCCGCCGACGCACCACAGCAGGTCGAGCGCTCCCGCATGCGCGGCCTCGACCATGTCGCCGGCCATCAGCCCGGGCTCGGCCGGCGGCGCAAAGCCCCACAGGGTCTCCATCTGCCGCGCACCGTCCGAATCGACCGGGACGTACCCCGGATAGGAGTTCGGCACGCAGCCGACCTCCGCGCCGCCCTGTACACCGCTGTGGCCTCGGATCGGCATCAGCCCGCAGCCCGCGCGTCCGATCATGCCGCGCGCGAGGGCGAGGTTGATGATGGCACGCACGTTGTCGACGCCCTCGACGTGCTGCGTGATGCCCATGCTCCAGACGAACACCACGCGCTTCGCGTCGCGGTAGCGCGCTGCGAAGCGCTGCATGTCGTCGCGCGACGCGCCGGATTCCCGCTCGAGTTCGTCCCACGCGGCGGCTTCGGCCTGCGCGCGCACGGCGTCGAAGCCGCTCGTGTGCTCGGCGAGGAAGCGCTCGTCGAGTCCGCCATCCGCGCACAGCGCCTTCAGCACGCCCACCAGGAACGCGCGGTCGCCGCCGGTGTGCACGGCGAACCAGTCGTCCGCCAGCTTCGTGCCGAAGACGGCGCTCTCGAACACCGACGGCACCCAGTAGCGTTCGAGGCCAGGCTCGCGCAGGGGGTTCACGACGGCGATCCGCGCGCCGCCGCCGCTCTCGGCATCGGACCGCGTCTTCGCGTAGTACAGGTACTTGGTCGTGACGGGCTGGTTGTTCGGGACGTCGCTGCCGAAGAAGACGATCCAATCGGCCTCGAGCCAGTCTTTGTATGAGCAAGTGGAGGCCGCCACACCCAGTGCTGCGCGCAGCGCGACGGTGCTCGGCGCGTGGCAGATGCGCGCGGCGTTGTCGACGTGGTTGGTGCCGAGCGCGCGTGCCGTCTTCTGGGCGACGTAGTAGGTCTCGTTGGTGACGCCGCGGGACGTCAGGTAGAACGCGAGTCGATGCGGATCGGCCGCACGCACGCGCGTCGCGATCTCGCCGAGGGCTTCGTCCCAGGAGATCCGGGTAAAGCCCGGCTCACCGGTGCGCCGGCGCAGCGGATGGGGCAGGCGTCCGAGTTCGCGCAGCGCGCGCCCGTCCAGGCCCGCGAGCGTGGCCACGTCGGCGAGTCGCTCCGGATCGAGCGCTCCCATCGTGTTCATGCGCAGCAACTGGAGCCGCACCATGCACAGGTGCACGCCGTCCATGGTCCAATCGCGCAGCCCGCTGGTGCCGAGCGCGCAGCCGTCGCAGACGCCGTCGCGCAGGATCCGCCACGCGTACGGGAGCTCGTCACGATTGTCCCAGAGCACGCGCAGCATGTCGCCGTAGTGGTTCGGCTTCACGTGACCGAGGCCGTTCGGAACCCAGCTGGCCCACAGCTTCGGGTGCAGCGCCATCAGCGTCGCGTCCGCAAGGCTGAGACCATCGGCGATCATGAGCTCAT
>CAYOHN010000181.1:0-7360 GCA_964403735.1 uncultured Spirochaetales bacterium
GGAGAATCCGCGAGCGGAAGGGAAGCCTCGCGAGGCCATTTCGCTCGACCCCTCGCCGATCGCACACGCGCTGACGATCGTGGCCGCGCTCTTGGCGCTGTTCCTGGTCACCGGTCCGCGTCGCCCGGACGTGAGCTGGTTCGAGCGCGGCGCCGCCGACGCCGAGCGGGTGCTGGGTGGCGAGCCCTGGCGGGTCGTCACCGCCCTCACCCTTCATGCGGACGCAGGGCATGTCGTCGGCAACGCCGTCGCCGGCTCGTTGTTCCTCGCCGGCGTGTTCCGCGTCTTCGGCCTCGGTGCCGGATGTGCGCTCGTGTTGGCGACGGGCGCCTTCGGCAACGCACTGAACGCCGCGATGCGGGGTTCGGAGCACAGCGTGGTCGGCGCCTCGACGGCGGTCTTCGGCGCGCTCGGACTGCTGGCCGGCCGCGGCCTCGCGCGCGGGCGTGCGCACGGACTCCGCGGCCGCTCGGCGTTCGTGCCCATCGCCGCCGCGCTCGCGCTGCTCGCGATGATCGGGACGGAGGGCGAACGCGTCGACTTCTGGGCGCACGGCTTCGGCCTCGTGGTCGGGATTCCGCTGGGAGCGGCCACGACCGCGCTCGGGATGGGCACGCTTGCGCGACCTGTCCTGCAACGCAGCGCCGGTGCGCTCGCGCTCGTCATCGTCATCGGCGCATGGATGCTCGCGTTGCGCTGAGTCGTCTCGGCGGCATGCCACGGCTGGCGGCGCGTGGGCAACTTTGCCGGCTCTCAGCCGGCGGCGCGCCGCCGCTCGATCATCCGGATCCCGCGCAGGGCGTCGCGATCGCCCGGCACGGTTCGCAGCACCGCTCGAAAGTGACCCTCCGCGCCGTCGACGTCTCCCGTGGCGAGCTGGATCTGTCCCAGAATGCCGTGGGCGCGGGGAGAATCGCGATCCCGCTGGAGCATGCGCCGAGCGCACGCCGCCGCCTTGACGCGCGCGACGGCGCGGGCTTCGTCATCGGGCGCCGCGAGCAGCGCCGCCCACGCCTCGTACATGCTGTACTCCGGCTCGTCGCCGCGGAGCGCGCAGGCACGTCCGAACGCGCGCAGGGCACCGGCCGCCGACGAGTGTTCGAGGCACTGGAGACCCTTGCGAAACGCGCGCTCGGCCTCGAGGCTCGCGCTCTTCGGATCGATCGGAACCGGCACCTCGCGTCCGGATCGCGCGAGCGTGTCGCGCAGCTTGGCAAGGGATCGCGGGATTCCGACACGGTGCGGGGATGATCTCGCGAGTGCCGATCGGGGGGCACGCGCCGCCCCGGAAGCCGGCGGCGGGCGCGAGCGCGCGACCTCGGCGCGCGGCGAGGGAGCCGCCGCAATGCGGACAGGCCGAGCGCCCGGCTCGTCGCACCACGCGATCCCATGCGCGAAGATCAGAGCCGCAAGGACTTGCGCGGCCTGCACGGAATCCACCGGAGCCTGAGCTCGGATCTCGGCCACTGTGTGCTCGCGATCGCAGAGCTTCAGCAGTCGCTGCTCGGCTGGCGCGAGCTGAAACCGCGCCGTCAAGCGCGCGGGGTCCTCGGTCAGCACTGGATGGTGATCGGCGAACGGCGCGAGAATCGGCTCGAGGCGATCGGGTCCGTAGTGCGCGCGGAGACCCGCCAGCAGCAATGCATCGAGCGACAGGCTCGGAAATGCGCTCAGGTCGTCCGGGAGGGAGTCGACGGTCTCGAACGCGTGCTCGAAGTGTTCCCAGTGGAAGCAGCCGAGGATCTTCTCCCGCACCTGCTCGGAGAGCGCGGAGAAGACTTGCGCCGGCGTCAACAATCCCAGATCGACGAGCACCTCGCCCATCCGGGTCGTCTCGCTCTCCATCAGACGCTCGGTCATCCGTTCGATCACGCGGAGGTACTCGGCTTCCGTGAGGGCACCGCGCTGCAACAGCATCCGGCCGAGCGTCTCGCGCAGCGATCCGCCCTCGGCGAACACGGGCGCACCCTGTTGGAAGAAGATTCGCGTGCAGACGCCATCGGCGCGGATTTCGAGAACGCCGGATTCCTCGCGATCGCGAAGCCCCACGAGCACGCTGGGAAGGCACGCGATCGCGTCCTTGGCAAGTGTGTTCGCCCGCAACGACCAGCCCGCCACGAGCGCTCGACACACGTCCTCGGGCTTGGCGCGGCGGTCGAGCACCGTATCGGGACCGAGACCGCGTGCCGAGGGGAGAGAATCCTCTGCGCCACCGCCGTCCGGTCCGAGAACGATCAAGACCGGCGCGGCCGGCTGACGTTGGATCCAGGTCGCGAGTCCTGCCCAATCTGCGTCCGGGAGCGGCGCGGCGAGCACCACCACATCGGTCGCGTGCTGGCGCAAGTGCGCGAGCGCGGAGCGTCCATGGACGACACGCGCGACGCGCGCACCGAACGCGCGCAGGCGTCCCGCGAGATCCGCCGCCAGATCTTCGTCGGGCTCGACGATCAGAATCTGGAGCCGCTGCCACTCCGCCCGATCCTCGCCCGGTGTGCCTCCATCCAGATCCATTGCCGTTGCGCATCGGCCAGACCGTCCTCGAACTGGATCCGGTCGTCGGATTCCGGACAGTTTCGACGGTGGTGAGCGATGGCGCGAGCACCCGGCTAAATTCCTGTTCTCATGCAGCGGCTGCGGGGGGAGACGAGAGTGTTCGGATGGCTCGATTCCAAAAGACGCCGCGCCATCCGGCGAGCGTCGAGACTACTGCTCGGAGCGGCGATCGCCGTGGCCGCCTCGGCGACGCCGCCGGTTCGTGCCTCCGAGGATCCCCACGGCGACGCGACCCGCGAGCGCATGCGCGAGATCTTCACGAGCATCCAGCTGCTGCTGCCGCTCAGCGTTCGCGGCGGATTCGAGGATCCGGCCCAACGAGCGGAGGTGTCTCGCGCCCTCGAGGCGCTCGCGGCCAACGCCCATCTGCTCGCCCGCCACGCCGGGGAGGACGATCCGGCGCGCGGCTTCCTCGGCCGCTCGCTGGCGAGCGACGCAACGAACGCCCTCGAACGCTATCGCGAGGGCCGTACCGACAGCGCCGCATTCCTCGTCCAGCAGGCGAGCGAGAACTGCGTCGCTTGCCACACCAAATTGCGCAGTCCGAGCGATTCGCCGATCACGGAACGCTTCGTCGACGACACTGCGCTCGCCGGCCTGCGGCCGGAGGAGCGCGCCAGGTTGCAGCTCGCCACGCGCCAGTTCGACGAGGCGCTCGCGACCTTCGAGACGTTGTTCACCGCGAGCGACGTCCACCCGTCGGCCATGCTCGGGCCGCTGACGGACTATCTGGTCACATCGATCCGGGTGAAGGGCGACTACGAGCGGCCGATTCCGGTACTCGAACGCTTCGCCGCGCGCACCGATCTGTGGCTGCAGTTGCGGCGCGACGTCGCACAATGGATCCGCGACCTGCGAGAGCTGCGCCCGCTCGGCGAGGAACCGCCGGATCTCGCTGCCGCCCGGCGACTCGTCGAGCAGACGCAGGCGAGCGATCCGTTCGGCTCCGATCAACGTCCTCTCGTCCGCTCGATCGTCGCCTCGAGTCTGCTGCATCGCTGGCTCGCCGACGGCAAGCACTCCGCATCGGACCAGGCGGAGGCGTTCACGTTGCTCGGGATCACCGAGATGCGCATCGACGACACCTTCTGGCTGTCGCAAGCGGACTTCTACCTCGAGACGGCGATCCGACGGGCACCGGGGACGCCGGCTGCGCTGCAGGCCTACGAGCTGCTCGAAGCCGAAACGATCGCCAGCTACACCGGCTCTGCCGGCGTCACTCTGCCGAAGACACTGCGCGAGCGACTCAACGAACTCCGCAAACTAGCGGAACCGCGCGAATCCCGATGAAGCGCCTCGACGTCGAAAGAGCACGCCAGCAGATCGAGGACGTCTTCCGTACGTCGATCCTGCCGGCGTTGCACGAGTACATCGCGATTCCGGCGAAGTCGCCGCATTTCGACCCGGACTGGGCCGAAGCGGGACACCTCGATCGCGCCGTCGCGTTGGCGGAAGCCTGGTGCCGCGCACAGCCGGTCCGCGGGATCGAGATCGAGGTTCTGCGCCTTCCCGGGCGCACGCCACTGCTGCTGCTCGAGATTCCCGGCGTCGGAGACGACACCGTTCTCCTCTATGGGCATCTCGACAAGCAGCCCGAGATGGAGCCCTGGGCGGACGGACTGGCGCCGTGGCGCCCCGTGTTGCGGGGGGATCGCCTGTACGGGCGGGGCGCGGCGGACGACGGCTACGCGGTCTTCGCTTCGCTGACCGCGTTGGCGCAGCTGCACGCGCAGGAGATCCCGCACGCGCGCTGCCTGGTGTTGATCGAGACCTGTGAGGAGAGCGGCAGCTTCGATCTGCCTGCCTATCTGGACCACCTGCGCCGGCGCATCGGTCTACCGAGCCTCGTCGTTTGTCTCGACTCGGGCTGCGGGGACTACGAGCGGCTGTGGAGCACCACGTCACTGCGGGGCATCGCGGCCGGCGTGTTGCGCGTGCGCGTGCTCGAAGAGGGGGTGCACTCGGGCGATGCCAGCGGCGTCGTGCCCTCGAGCTTCCGAATCGCGCGCGGACTCCTCGAACGCATCGAGGACGCGGCGACCGGTGCGATCCGGCTGCCGGAACTCCATGCCCGGATTCCCGCCGAACGCGCCGCGCAGGCCGAGACGGCGGCCGAGGTGCTCGGCGAAGAGCACTGGCGCCGCTTCCCGTTTGCGGGCGACACGAGGCCGCTGGGCGGGAGCGGCGCCGAGCGGGCGCTGAATCGCACCTGGCGTCCGTTCCTGGAAGTGACTGGCGCAGCGGGACTGCCGACGCTCGCCGCAGCCGGCAATGTGCTGCGACCCGAGACCGCTCTCCAGCTCTCGCTCCGGCTGCCGCCGGGTGTCCCCGCCCGCGTGGCCGTCGACCGACTCCGCGAGGTGTTGGAGGCCGATCCGCCGGTCGGTGCCAGCGTGCGCTTCGAAGCCGGCCAGTCGGCGCAGGGCTGGGAAGCGCCTCCGCTGGCGCCGTGGCTCGGCGCTGCGCTCGAACGCGCGTCCGCAGCCTGGTTCGGTAAGTCCCCGGTGTGGATGGGCGAAGGCGGCACGATCCCGTTCATGGCCATGCTCGGCGCTGCGTTCCCGGACGCCCAGTTTTTGATCACCGGGGTGCTCGGACCGGGGTCCAACGCGCACGGGCCCAACGAGTTCCTGCACATTCCGACGGCGCAGCGCCTGACCGGCTGCGTCGCCCAGGTGCTCGCCGACCACGCAGCCCGGGAAACCGACCGGTAGGATTCCCCTGACACCGTCAAGGCTCGGGTCGGATGGGTCGATAGCTCCCTCTGGGAGTCCGCCCCGCTGCATGCAACCCAACGATCGACCGCAGATCCTCGTCCTCGGCCCGGACGAAGCCGCTCGAAACCTCGCCGGTCGGCTTTCGCTGATCGGAGCCGGCCGCGGCGTTCGCGTTTCGGACCTCGATACGGCGCTGAAGGCTCAATCTGCCGCCCCCCAACCGTTCTCCGTCGGCTTCCTCTCGAGCGAGCACGGCCTCGAGGATCTGCCGAAGGCGCTCCGCGAACTCGGGCAGGCACGCCCCTCGGGTCCGCTCCCGTGGGTGGTCTTCGGACCGCGCCCGGCGCCCGCCTTGCGCGCGAGCCTTCGCGCGGCCGGCGCGCGCTTCGCGCTCTTCGATCCGGCCAGCGACGAGGAGTTGCGCTTCGTCGTCAACGAGGCGCGTTTTGCCGATGCGCCGGCTCTTCCGCGCCTCGAGCAGCGAGTCCCCGCCGATCTGCCCGCGCGGATCCTCGCGAAGAACGGCGAGAAGGTCGCGATTGTCTACAACCTGTCCGTCACCGGTGCCTACGTCGCCACGCCGCGCCCGACGCTGCGCGGCGGTTCGGTGCAGTTGTCGTTCTCCCTGCCGGGCGGGGAGGCCTCGCTGCAGGCGGACGTCGTCTGGAACAACGTCCCCGGCAACCTGCGTCGTTTCCATGCTCCGATCGGCATGGGCTTGCGCTTCACCGAGACACCGACCGACGTCCGATCGGAACTCCATGGCTGGGTGGAGGAACGCGTGCGCTCGTATCAGTGCTGATGCTCAGCCTCGACCCCTCGGCGCTCTTCAACGTGTCGAGGGAGCGCGGACTTCACCGGTCATCGGGACGAAGCGAACGCCGAAGATCCGGCGCACCTCGAAGCCCTCACGGGTCCGCTCGTGCACCTGGAGTTCCTGGTCGCCGTCCGGGACGTCGACAGGAATCACCAGGCGGCCGCCGACGGCGAGCTGTTCGAGCAGCGGTTGCGGCGTCCGCGGGGCTGCAGCGGTGACGATCACCGCATCGAACGGCGCCGCTTCGGGCCAGCCCCGGTAGCCATCGCCAGCGCGCACGCGCACGCCGCCGACGCCGACGGCGCGCACGCGCCGGAACCCGAGCCGGCGCAGCACGGCCTCGGCTTCGCGCGCGAGCGGCTCGACGATTTCGATCGTGTAGACCTCGCAGCCCATCGTCGCCAACACGGCGGCCTGGTAACCGGAACCCGTGCCGACCTCGAGCACCCGAGCGCCCGGGCGCAACGCCGCCTGCTCGGTCATGACCGCGACGACGTACGGCTGGCTGATGCGCGAGTCGTGACGGATCGGCAGCGCGCGGTCCGCATAGGCTTCCGCGGCGCGCTCCGTCGGCACGAACTCATGGCGCGGGACGGCGCGCATCGCAGCCAGGACCCGGGCGTCCGCCACGCCGCGCGCCTCGATCTGCTCGGCGACCATGCGTTCGCGCTCGGCCGCGCGGCCGGACGCCGCGAACTCCGGCGGGCCCCCGCTCTCCCCGTCCGCGGCGCTGCGAACGCCGAAGGGCGCGAGCAAGATCCCGAATCCCAGCAGCGGGGCGAGTCCCCTCGAAGTGAGTGCCTTTGCCTGCACGCTCCGAGGATAGGCCGAAGCGGCGGGTCGGCTATTCTGCCAGTCTCCCATGGCCGTCACAGAGCTCGACCACATCTGGATCCAGGGTGCTCGCGAGCACAACCTGCGCTCGGTCGACGTGCGCATCCCGAAGAAGCGACTCGTCGTCCTGACGGGCGTGTCCGGCTCCGGGAAGTCGTCGCTCGCATTCGACACTTTGTACGCCGAGGGCCAGCGCCGGTACGTCGAATCGCTGTCCGCGTATGCGCGGCAGTTCCTCGGCCAGATGGAGAAGCCGCGCTACGACCAAATCCGCGGGCTCGCACCGACGATCTCGATCGAACAGAAGACGACGGGCACCAATCCGCGCTCCACCGTCGGAACGATCACTGAGATCGCCGACTACCTGCGCGTGCTCTACGCGAGGATCGGCAGCCAGCACTGTCATCGCTGCGGGCAGCCCGTCCAGAGCCAGACGGCC
>CAYOHN010000182.1:0-7334 GCA_964403735.1 uncultured Spirochaetales bacterium
GTGGCACCCGGGTGCCACGCGCCGGCCGCGAGATCCCACAATCCCGTACACGACGCCTGTCCCGGGTAGGTGGCGAACGCGTGCCCCGCTGTCAGCCGGTCGGTGAGCCAGGCGTCCGGCGTCCCGAGCCGCAGACGTCCGTTCGCTGCCGCTGCTCGGAGCGCCGGCTCCTGGGCGAGAAGCCACTCGAACTTCGTCGCCGAAGCCATCGTATTGATCAGGATTCCTCGTGACTGAAGCTCCGCCACGCGCCGCGCCGTTCGCGCATCCTGCCAGCCGATCGCGGGTCCCAACGGCGTGCCGGTGGCAGCGTCCCACGCGACGGCCGTCGCACGCTGCGAGACGACGCCGATCGCCGCCACGTCGGACGCGCGCAGCCGCGCGCGCGCGAGCGCCTCGGCGAGGACCTCGCGGCTGCGCGTCCACCACTCTGCGGGATCCTGTTCGAAACCGCCCGGGGCGGACACGCGCGCCGAGACGGCGCGCCAGGCGCGTCCGCGCACGGCGCCCTCCGCGTCGGCGAGCAGTGCGCGCACGCCGGTGGTCCCGAGGTCGAGCGCCAGCACGGCTCGTCTTGCCAAGTCGATCCCTAACCCGGCGGCAGCAGGGTGCCGGGGTTCAGCAATCCCGCCGGATCGAGCGCGTCCTTCAGTGCGAGCAGCAGGGCGGCGCCGCTCGGACCCAGCTCCTGCGCGAGCCAACCCCGGCGCACGCGACCGATCCCGTGGTGGTGCGAGATGCCGCCGCCCGCGGCCAGCGTCGCCTCCATCGTGCGCCGCCAGCAGTCGGCGTAGACGGTGGGAATCTGGTTCGGGTCCGTGGGTTTCACGGCGAAGCTGAAGTAGAGGTTCGCGCCCGAGCGGTACGCGTGGCTGGCGTGTGCGGTGGCCGCGAGGATTCCGGGGACCTCACCGAGCGACGCGACGACACCGGCATACACCGCCGGGAGACGACTCCACGTGGCGGCCACCTCGATCGTATCGACGACGACGCCCTCTTCGAGGAAGCTGCGAAAGCTCGGGACCTGGTTGCGATGGCTCAGCCACTGGGTCACGGCCGCCGGATCGGCGACCACGCCGCCGCTCTCGCGGCAGATCGCCTCGACGGCGGGGACTTCGGCGTCGACGGCGGCAGCGGGTCCCTCGTGCAGCAGCAGCAAAACCGCACGCTCGCGCGGGACGAAGTCGCGGAAGCTGCGGCGCGATTCGCGCGGGTCGTAGAGGCGGACGACGGGGGGACGCCAGCCCGCGCGCAGCATGCGGCGCAGCGCGGCGAGTCCCGTCGCGAAATCTGCGAAATGCAAGGCCTGCGGCCGCGACGCTTCCGGCAAAGGACGCAGCGAGAACGTCACTTCGGTGACGATGCCGAGCGTGCCCTCGCTGCCGAGGAAGAGCTGCCGCAGATCCGGGCCGGCCGAGGCGCGCGGCGTTTCGCGCGTGCGCAGCACCGAGCCGTCCGGCAAGACCACCTCGAGCGCGAGGACGATGTCCTCGATGTTGCCGTAGGCGGTCGAGAACTGGCCCGCGGCGCGCGTCGCGACCCAGCCTCCGACCGTCGAGAGCGCGATCGACTGCGGCCAGTGACCGATCGTGAACCCGTCCTGCTGGACGCGCTCCTCGGCATCGGTCCCCATCGTGCCGGCGCGAAAACGAGCCAGCAGATCCTCCTCGTCGAGGTGCACGAGGCCGTCGAGGCCGCGCGTCGAGAGCACGACGTGATCGGCGCCGGGCTGGATGCCGCCGCACACGCCCGAGCCTCCGCCACGCGTGACGAGCGGAACCGAGAGTTCGCGACACACGCGCACGGCGCGGGATACGTCCTCGGTGCTCGTCGGCTCCAGCACGGCGAGCGGCAGCGTCGTCGCTCGGCCCTGCAGGGCCGCCCACTCCGCCATCACCCAGGCGTCGGCGCGCGCGGCTGCGCGCGTGGCCTCGTCGTCGCGCACCAGGTCGCCCAGATCCTTCCGCAGCTCGGAGAGCAGCTGGCTCACGTCGTCTCCTCGTGTCGGAAGGCGAGATCCGCGGCGAGTTGCTCGCGGACCGCAGCGATCTCGCGGGTCGTTCGCTCGGCGGACCAGGCGAGCCGTGCGGCCATGCGGGCCGCCGTCGGGGACACCATGGCGTCGCGCGCGTCGGGTTCATAGAGACCTGCGCGGGTCCGGCGGTAGACCACGTCCGCGAGCGTGACGGCCGCTTCGACATCCAGCGCGTGGTCGATCTCGCCGGTCACGACGGCGATGCCCGGCGCGATCGGGTCCCGGCCACGCCGCGCGACAGCGTCGGCCTCGGTGCCGTAGAGCCTTGCGAGACGCCCGGCGACTCGCAGATCGAGAGCGTGAGCGGCGCCGACGCGCGCGGCGAGGGCATCGACGTCACCGTCGAAGTCGCCACCAGGCAGCGGCGCCCCGTCTTCGCTCGCAAACTCCGCAACCGCACGGCCGAGGGTACTGGCGACCTGGGCGACGACGTCTTCGCCCATCTTGCGGTAGCCAGTGAGCTTGCCGCCGGCGATCGTGATGACCCCGGCCGGCCCGATCAGGATCTCGTCCTTGCGCGAGAGCTCGGCGGGTGCTTTGCCGGGCTGCGCGATCAGCGGCCGCAGGCCGGCCCAAGCCGTCACGCAATCCTCCGCTCGCGGAGGGGCGACGTCGAAGTAGCGCGGCACGGGGTTCAACAGGTATTCGACGTCGCTGCGTTCGATCGGCGGCTCGCGATCCGGTTCGTCGCCATAGCTGGTGTCGGTGGTCCCGAGTACGACGACGTCGCCGCGCGGGATCGCGAAGATCGAGCGCTCGTCCTCGCTGCCGAGGATCGCGATCTGCCGGATCGGAAGCCGCTCGTGCGGCAGCGCGACGTGAACGCCCTTGGAGAGATGAAGCAGGGGGGGCACGTCGGGTCTCTCGAGGCGCTGCACGGCCTCGACCCACGGCCCCGCCGCGTTGACCACCGAGCCGGCGCGCACCCGGACGCGGCGGCCGGTCTCCCGGCAGATGGCTTCGACGCCGGCCGCGCGTCCCGCTTCGACGAGCACGTTCACGACTGGCGCGTAGTTGAGGACGACGGCTCCGTGGCGGACCGCATCGCGCAGATTCGCGAGCACGAGCCGGGCATCATCGGTCAGATACTCGCGGTAGACACACGCATACGGATAGCGATCCCGGCGCAGTCGGGGCTCCGAGCGCGCGAGTTCCTCCGCGTCCCAGTTGCGGTGGCGGTCGGCTTCGGCGACCGCGCCAAGCTTCTCGTAGGTGCCGAGCCCCGCGCGGAACTTCAGCAGCGAGGCCCAGGAACGGGCCGGTACCAGCATCCACTGCGGCTCCGCGAGGTGCGGCGCCAGACGGTGCACGTGCTTGCGTTCGAGCGCCGTCTCGCGGACCAGCGCGACGTCGCCCATCGCCAGGTAGCGCAGACCGCCGTGGATCAGCTTCGACGAGCGACTCGACGTGCCCGCCGCGAAGTCGTGGGCTTCCAGCAATGCCGCGCGCAGACCCCGGCGCGCGGCCTCGCGCGCGATACCGGCGCCGGTGATGCCGCCGCCGATCACCACGCAGTCGAAGAAATCCGCGTCGAGGGCGTCGAGGATCCGAGGTCGGACGATCGTAGACAGGCGGGCCGGTTCGCTCACGGATCCGCAGCCTAGCCGCGTTCTTGGCACGTTGCTTGCGTTCAGATCCGATCGGAGTGCCGACACCCGTCGGCGACGACGACCCCGAAGGAGGCACGATGGCCGCGAGACGAAAGACTGCTGGGCGCAAATCCGTCGCGAAAAAGGTCCGCGCTGTGAAATCGAAGATGACGAGATCGACGAAGCAGACGATCGCGAGCATCCAGCGCGAGCTTCCCGACACGCTGGCCGACTTTTCGGAGCACGTGCGCAAAGAGCTCGAGGGGCTCGAAAAACGCGTCGAAAAGGCCGCGGCGCCGGCGCGCCGCGAAATCGCCAGGGCGCTGCGCGAGGTCAGTCACGCGCTCGGACGTTACGAAGCCGAGGGCGAGCGGCGCTGGAAGAAGCTGACCGGGAAGGCGCGGCGCGAGGCGCTCTCCGTGCTGCATCGACTCGAGCAGACGCTCGAGGCGCCGAAGCGCAAAAAAGCGCCTCTACGCAAGAAGACAGCGAGCCGCAAGAAGACGACACGGGGCAAGGCCAGGAGCGCATAGCCGAGAGTGGTCAGCGCTCGATTGGAAGCATTGCGGAGCGCTGCTGGGTAGCGAGAGACTCGATGGCTACGAGAGGGTCCGTGTGCCACCGAGTCTCGCCGGACGAGGCGCTTCGCCGCACTCGATCGCCGCTCGCGTGGCGGACGCTAGCCTTGGATCGTGCAAGACCTCTCTCGATTCGCGTTCAGTGAGCAGGGCCCGTGGCCGGTCGATCCGGACCGGATGCCGTGGCGCCGCGAGATCGTGCGGCTGCGCGCGGCGAGCCAGGCGCAGGTTCCGGACTGGGTCCGCGTCCGGAACGTGCCACCGCTGCGCCGCTTCGTGTCGGCGGGTGTACGCGTCGGGGGAGCCTTGTTGGCGTGGCAGCTCCGCGAGCGCCGGCAGCGTGGAGAATCGTCGCGCGCGGGTCTCTCGCTGCGGCTGCGTCGCGCATTCGAGCGCCTGGGCCCGTCGTACATCAAGCTCGGCCAGATCGTTTCGACCGGACAGGGCCTGTTCCCACGCGAGCTCGTGCGGGAGTTCCAGCACCTTCGCGATCGCGTGCCGCCGGAATCCTTCGACGTCGTGCGCCGCGTCGTGGAGGAGGATCTCGGTCGGTCCCTCGATGCGGTGTTCTCCCGCTTCGACCCCGCGCCGCTCGCTTCGGCATCGATCGCGCAGGTGCACTCCGCGAGTCTGACGACGGGCGAGGATGTCGTCGTGAAGGTGCAGCGGCCGCAGGTCGCGAGCCTCGTGCGCTTGGACTTGGCCGCGATGGCGTGGGTCGCGCCGTGGCTGGTCGGTCGGATCCCGGTGGCGGCATTGGCAAATCCGCCGGCCCTCGTCGAGCTCTTCGCCGAGACGATCGCCGAGGAGCTGGATTTCCGCCTCGAGGCGGAGAACATGCTCGACATCGCGCGCGTGCTGCGCGACGCCGGGCAGACCATCGTCGTCGTGCCGCGTCCGCATCCAGAGCTGGTGACGCGCCGCGTCCTGGTGATGCAGCGCCTCGATGGCTTCCACTACGACGACATCGACGGCATGAAGGCCGCGGGCATCGACACCGCGCAGATGATTCATGCGTTGATGATCTCGTTCCTCGAGGGAGCCATGATCTACGGTGTCTTTCACGGCGATCTGCACGGAGGGAACCTGGCCGTGATGCCAGACGGGCGCGTGGCGCTCTATGACTACGGCATGACCGGCCGCATGGAGGAACCCCAGCGGCTCGCGTTCCTGCGCATGATGATGACCGGCGCCGTCAACGACGTTCGCGGACAGCTCGCCGCCTTCCGCGATCTGGGGGCGCTGCCGCCCGACGCGGATCTCGACGCGTTGATTCGTGTGCTCAAGATCGACCAGCCCGTGCGGGATCCCACCAAACTGTCGGCGGACGAACTGGTCCACGAGATCCAGGACGTTCTCAAAGGACTGCTCCGGCAGGGCGCTCGCCTCCCCAAGCACCTGATGCTGTACGTCAAGGACATGCTGTTCTTCGACGGTTCGATCGCCCGGTTCGCCCCAGACGTGAATCTCTTCGCGGAGATCGCGAAAATCTATGCGTACTTCGCCCAAAAGCACGGCGCGCGCATCGCGCGCGACATCGGCTTCGATCCGAGCCGCGCGCAGATCGATCTCGAGGGCATGAAGAAGTCCATGGGACTCGAGAACGACGTCGAAGCGCTGACGCATCGCGAGCTGCAGAAGCGAAGGAAGGCGATCGGCGAGCGGCTCGACGAGGCGAGACCCAGCCTGCGCGCACGCGGCTCGGCTACAGGCGCGCGATCATCTCCGACGGAGTCGGAACCCGCGGATCGAAGCGGATGAGCGCCTTCTCGATCCGACGCGCGGCGCGCGGGGCCAGCGGGAGCCCCAGATCGGCGAGGAAGGCGCGGGCGTGCCGGCGGCAGAAGGCCAGCGCCTGCTGGCGTTCGAGCGCTTCGGGGTCGACCCCGAGTTCACGCAGGCGCAGCCACAGCGCGTAGCGCGGCACCACGCGGCCGACGCCGATCGAGAGCTCCGCATGCAGATGATCGAACGCGCGTCGCACCGGGTCTCCGCCCCCCATGGAGGAGGTGGTCGTCCGCGCGGATGCGTGGCAGCGCGATCGGCCGCACCTTTCGCGCGACGCCGCTCAGACCTCGAGGCCCACGGCGCGCATCAGCTCGATCGCGTTGCTGCGCGTCACGACGCCCGGCTGCATCGCGTAGTCGAAGTGCATGCGGCCGTCGATCATCGTGTCCTCGAAGTGCACGTTGGCTGCGTGCAGCTCCGGGGCCTCGGCGAGCTTTGCGAGCGCCAGGTCGTGAGTCGTCACCAGTCCGATCGCGCCGCGGGCCACCAGCGAGCGGACCACCGCTTCGGCGCCGATCCGCCGGTCGTGCGAGTTGGTGCCGTGCAGCACCTCGTCGAGCAGGAACAGCACCGACTGCTCGCCGGCCGTGAGATCGACGATCTGCCTCAGGCGCCGGATCTCCGAGTAGAAACGCGAGTGCCCCTCCTGGAGCGAGTCGCCGACCCGGATCGAGGCGCCGATCGCGAGAGGCGAGAGGCGCAGCGCGTGCGCCCGCACCGGCGCGCCGGCGAGTGCCAGCACCGCGTTGCTGCCGAGCGTGCGCAGCAGCGTGCTCTTGCCGGACATGTTCGAGCCCGAGACGACCAGCACGCGCTGGGCTTCGTCGAGCCGCACGTCGTTGCGGACGCAGCGGGCCTCGGGCAGCAGCGGATGGCCGGCGCCGCGCACCTCGAGCAGCGGCGATCCGGGGATCAGCTCCGGCCAGCAATCGTCGGGATGCTCGCAGGCATGGCAGGCGAGCGAGGCCAGCGCCTCGAACTCGGCGACCGCTTCGATCCACGGGCGCAGCGCGGGTCCGTGCCGGGCGCGCCACGTGTCGATGGCGAACGCGACCTGCGTCGTAAAGAGGAGGACCGCGCCGATCGGGGCGAAGAACTGATTCCTGCGGGCGTCGAGAAGTTGCGACAGCCGCTCGAGTCGCGCGATCGCGCGTGACGCGGATTCCCCTTCGGCGTGTAGCTGCGCGCGCAGCTCGACGAGGCGCGGCGCCTGGAACTGCGTGCGCTCGAGGATCGACACCAGCTCCGCGAGCAGTCCGAGATCCCGCGCCGGTGCGTCCGTCTCGCGCAGCACGCGCTGCAGCAACTCGGCGAAACCGGCTTCAGCATCGAAGACTACGACGA
>CAYOHN010000183.1:0-7283 GCA_964403735.1 uncultured Spirochaetales bacterium
CTCGCGCGCTATCGGTCGGGGGATGTCGCGATGAGCCGTCTCGCGAGCGTGCCCGAGGACTCCGGAGCTGCGCAGTCTCGGGACTCGTTTGCCGGGTGAAGTGCTGGGGGAGAGGTCGACCCGATGGGGCACACGTTGAACGCACGACTCGAGTCGTTCGCGAAACCGGCAGCCGAGGCGCAGCGGGCTCCTGCCGCAGCTCGCACGACCGCCCTACCCGTTCCCCCCGGAGATCCGCTCCGCTCGCCCCGCCCACGCCTGCTCCCGCAACTTGAACTTCTGGATCTTCCCGGTCGACGTCTTCGGCAGCTCGGTGAACTCGATCGCCTTCGGGCATTTGAAGTGGGCGAGACGTTCGCGGGCGAAGGCGATGAGCTCTTGCTCGGTGACGCTCTCGCCGGGTCGGAGAGAAACGAAGGCTTTGGGGACTTCGCCCCACTTTTCGTGGGGCATCGAGACGACGGCGCATTCGAGAACGGCGGAGTGTTTGACCAGGGTGTGTTCGACTTCGATCGTGGAGATGTTCTCGCCGCCGGAGATGATGATGTCCTTCTTGCGGTCGCGGAGTTCGATGTAGCCGTCGGGATGGACGACGCCGATGTCGCCAGAGTGGAACCAGCCGCCAGCAAAGGCTTGCGCGGTGGCCTCGGGATCGCGGTAGTAGCCCTTCATGACGTTGTTGCCGCGCATGACGACCTCGCCGAGCGTGCTGGCGTCGGCCGGGACGTCGCGCATCTGGTCGTCGACGACGCGCAGATGCGTCGCCACGTGGTATGGAACGCCCTGACGGGACATGACGCGGGCCTTGGCTTCGACGTCGAGGCCCTCCCACTCGGGCTGGGGCTGGCAGTAGACGTGGGGGCCATAGGTTTCGGTGAGTCCATAGATGTGACTGACATGGACGCCGAGCTGCTCCATGCGCGCCAGCAACGTCGGCGACGGCGGAGCGCCACCCGTGGCGACGCGCACCGGCGGGTCGAAGCGCACGCCCTGGGCGTCCGGGTGCTCGGCGAGCAGCAGCAGCACCGTCGGGGCGCCGTTGAAGTGCGTGACGCCGCGCTCGCGCACGAGCCGCAGGATCTCCGGCGGGTCCACCTTGCGCAACAGGACGTGGCTGCCGCCCGAGGCCGTGACGGCCCACGGAAAGCACCAGCCGTTGCAGTGGAACAGCGGCAGCGTCCACAGGTACACCGAATCGCGACCGAGGCCGTGCACGACGATTTCGCCGAGCGCGTTCAGGTAGGCGCCGCGGTGGGTATAGAGGACGCCCTTTGGCCGGCCGGTGGTGCCAGATGTGTAGTTGATCGAGGTGACGCGGTCTTCGTCGTCGAGATCGTTGTGGATCGGAAGCACGGTGGCGCCGTCGGCGAACTCGGCCCAGGTGGGGCCGTCGAGCGGCGTGCCGGTGACGCCGGCCACCGGGTCCTCGAGGTTGACGAGGGTCGGCCGCTCCTTCAGCGATCCCGGGATCGCCGGGGCGAGCTCCGGGTCGACGATGACGACCTTGGCGCCGGAGTGTTCGAGGATGTAGCCGACCTCCTCGGCTTGCAGCCTTGTGTTGATCGCGACCAGCGCGGCATGGAGCTGGAGCACGGCGAAGTGGGCGGCCAGCAGCTCCGGTACGTTGGGTGCGAGGAACGCAACGCGGTCGCCAGGGCCGATGCCCGCGCGGCGCAGCGCCCCGTCCATCCGGCCGATCTCGACGCTGAACTCGAACCACGTCCAGCGGCGGTCGCCGTAGGCGACGGCGTGTTTGTTCGGGAAGACGCGCAGCGTGCGCTCGAGGAGCGTAAGCGGGGTCAGAGGATCGCGGTTCGGGTTTGGGTTCGGGGCCAGGGCCGGGGCCGGGGGCGGGGCCGGGAGAACCTGTCGGTCGGGTGCGGTCATGGGGTGGAATCATACCCGGCCGGGCGCGCGCGGCCTCATGAACTTCGCTCGGCTCCGCCTCGCTGCGCGCGCCGGAAGAGCCCGGCGCTTGCCGGACGCCGAGCGGGGCTTGGTGGCTGGCTTTGCGCGCAGCCTGATCGACTTCGCTCGGCTCCGCCTCGCTGCGCGCGCCGGCAGAGCCCGGCGCTTGCGGCGCAGAAAACCCCGGAAGCGGACCGGTCGTGGGTCGTGCACCCTGGCGGCCGGGTCCCGAGGGCGGCTACGGCTTCCGCGCTTCCGGGGTCGGTGGCGCTGGGACGTCGCGTCCCTAGCAGTTCACCGAGACTGCATCAGCGATTCGGAACGGCGGTCAGGACGCCGCCACCTCACTCGCCGTAGTGTTGGAACATCTACTCACCGAATCACCTCCTCGTCTCGGCGTAGGACGCACCCAGCAAGGCCCAGACCCTGCATCGGGTCCCGCGGTAGTGGCAGTCGCCGTGCCCGCCGCCGCGGGGCGCCCCGCACGACCGACCCCATGCCGATCGAAACGGAACTCGAGGGTGAGTGAGACCCCCTGTTGGCCGGAAGCGTATCCGCTCCGCATCGGTGTGGCCAGCGCCCTACCGCCGGTGCACGCGCCCGCTCCGGGCGTGAGCGGCTAGAATCCGACGCCATGCCCAGCCCGCCCCCGACTGCCATCGCCACGTTGCTCGTTTCGTGCCCGGATCGCCGCGGGATCGTCGCGGCGCTGGCCCAGCTCCTGTACGGGCACGGCGCCAACATCCTGGACGCGGACCAGCACACGGATCCGGTCGCCGGGATGTTCTTCCAGCGCATCCGCTGCGACCTCTCGGAGATCCGCACGGACCGAACGTCGCTGGAGGCCGCGATCGCGGAGGCCGCCGAGCGCTTCGACATGACTTGGCGGCTGGCGGCGGACGCTCGGCGCAAGCGGTTGGCGATTTTCGTCTCGAAGTACGACCACTGCCTCTACGACCTGCTGCTGCGCCAGCGCGCCGGAGAGCTGGCGTGCGAGATTCCGCTGATCGTCAGCAACCACCCGGACCTCGCGCCGGTGGCCGAGCACTTCGGCATCCCGTTCGAGGTATTTCCAATCCATCCCGACACCAAATCGGATCAGGAGAAGCGCGAGCGGGACCGGATCGATGCGCTCGACATCGATCTCATCGTGCTCGCGCGCTATATGCAGGTGCTGTCGCCGGAGTTCACCGACGCGTACCCGGCGCGCATCATCAACATCCACCACTCGTTCCTGCCGGCGTTCATGGGCGGCAAGCCGTACCACCAGGCACACCTGCGCGGCGTCAAGCTGATCGGGGCGACGGCACACTACGCGACGCCGGACCTCGACGAGGGACCGATCATCGACCAGGACGTCGCGCGCTGCTCGCATCGCGACACGATCCCGGATCTGATCCGCAAGGGCCGCGACCTGGAGAAGCTGGTGCTGGCCCGCGCGGTCCGGCTGCACCTCGGCGACCGCATCCTCGTCTACGGAAACAAGACGGTCGTCTTCGACTGAGCGCCATCGTCCCGACTCCCGGAGGATCTCCGTCATGCGAGGCCGTCTCGCGATCCTGTTCTTCGCGGTGTTCGCTCTGATCGCGAGCTGGTTCACGATCTGGGCCACATGGCGTTATCAGGAGCTCGCACAGGACATCGCATGGCTCGACGACCGGGATTTCGAGTCGCTGACGATGCTGACGATCGGCACCGGCAGCGCGTACGAGAACCCGAGCCGTCTCGGTCCGGTGTCGGCCGTGGGCTACGAATCGCGAATCGCGCTGGTCGATGCCGGTCGCGGCGTGTCGGAAGCGCGGCGCCGCTGTCACATTCGAGCATCGCAGCCCGAGTCCGTGTACCTGAGCAGTCTGCTGCCGGAGAACATCGTCGGCCTCGATGATCTCCTGTCGACCGGCTGGCTGGCGGCGCGGGAGACGCCGCTGCGCGTCGTCGGGCCACCCGGCACCAAGGCGGTCGCCGAGGCGATCCTCGCGGCGCAGGCGCCGGGGACCGAGGCGCTGGCGCGTGAGCTCGGGCTGCCGCTGGCGGGCGCCACACTCGACGTCGTCGAGGCGGACGACGGATTCTCGGAGACGCGCGACGACGGCGTGACGATCCGCGCCGGCGCCGTCGGCGAGCGGCCGCTGCCGAGTCTCGCGTGGCGCTTCGAGACCGCAGCGGACGGTCCCCGCGCCGCGCTCGCGCTGGTGATCGCCGGCAGCGGCCCGAATCCCGTGGCGCTCGAGGCGTTCAGCCAGGGCGCGGGCCTGCTCGCGGTGGAGGGATTCTTTCGCGCTGCGGTGGACGCGGTGATCGAGGCCGGCGACCCGGACGCCGAGCGGCTCGGCCGCGAGGCGGATCTGCACCTCGCCACCGGCGCCGCCGGCCGGTTGGCGCATCGCGCCGGTGTGCCACTGCTGGTGCTGACGCGGCTGCGCCCGCCGCCGATGTTCGATCAGCAGTTCGAGACGTCGGTCTCGGAACAGTTCCGCGGCCGCATCGTCATCGCGGAAGACTGCGACTCGTTCAGCGGCGGCGCGAGCGGCGGCGACTGAAAAGTTAGCCCGGATGATTCATGAAGGTGCGTATCGAGGTCGTGCAGATGCGTGCTCTGGAACGAGAGATCGGCCGATGGCCCCGGAGCCGTACTGACCGTACGTCGAGGAGCCATCGGTCGATTTCTCGTTCCAGAGTGTGCAGATGTGCGACCGCAGTAGCAGCTTCATGAATCATCCGGTCTAGACCGAGATTCCCGGGTCATCGCTGTCGTCCCAAGGCGCGGGAGGATCGGGCGGTGCGCCCCAGCCGGGGGGATCCGGACGGTCATCGGCGGCGCGCTCCCCGAGGAAACGGCGGCGCTGTTCGCGAAAGTACGGCTCGTCCGGCGCCAGAGCGATCGCCTGGTCGATGGTCTCGATCGCAGCCGCCTCGTCGCCATTGCGCCACTGCGCTTCCGCGAGCGTGTCGAGGATGTTCGGGTCGAGACCCTGCGTCGCGAAAGCGGCGCGCTCGGCCAGCACGACGGCGTCGGCGAGCGCTCGGCCGCTCGGGTCGTCGGCAGTCGCAATCAGCCACGCGGCGTCGTTGAGAATCACGGGCGGAGACCCTTTGACCTGCAGCAGACGCTCGGCGTGCCCTTCCCACGCAGCACCGCCCACCAGGAAACGCGCCGCGCTCGCGATCGAGACGCCGGCGACGGCGACCACGAGGCTGGCGGCGACCAGCACGTCGACGCGCAGCCGCTCGCGGCCGAGGCGTGCGCCGGCGGCCATCGCGGCGGCGACGACGCCGACGGCGAAGCCGACCAGATGCGCGGCACCAGCGATGAACGGCAGTGCGACCGGAAGCATCGCATCGAACAGCAAGGCGCCGACGAACACCCGCCGCGGCAGCCGCCAGCCGGCCGGAAGCTGTTCGGGCCGACGGAATTCGAGCCACAGGACGGCCCCGGCAAGCCCGGCCACCATGCCGGACGCGCCGACCAACGCGTCGTAGCCAGCGAGCCAGGCGCTGGCCATCGCGGCGCCGCCGGAGAGGCCGAGTACCAGGATCGTGCGCAGCCCACCGAGCGGCCACTCGACCAGCGAGCCGAGCACGACCAATCCGAGCACGTTGAAGACCAGATGCGGAAGATCCGCATGCAACAGGTTTGCCGTGACGAGTCGCCACGGCTCGCCGTGCGCTGCGAGCAGCGGATTCATGAACCCAGCGTGGTGAACGATCGGGCCGAGTAGCACCTCGAGCGCGTAGGTCGCGAGACACAAACCGGCGATCACCGGCGTGGCGCGCAGCCGCGGCGGCCGGCGCAGCAACGCCTCCGCGGCGGCCATTTCAGCGAGCTGGCGAGTCGCCTGCGGCTGCGGCCCGCCGGCGATCCGCTCGAGCAACAGCTGCGCGAGCCGCTCGGGTCCGCCGGACTCTGCGAACCAGCGCCGCGGCAGCACAAAGATCCCGCGCCGCGTCCCGTAGCGGATCTGGCGCGTACCCACCTGGAGATGGGTGATTTCGTCATAGCCGGTGAAGCGCTCGCCGCCGGTCCAACGGGAGCCCGGATGCCGGAACCCACCGGTGTGCAGCGCGACCTCGCCGCGCCCGGGGCGCAGCGGGATCCGGAGTTCGGCGGGACTGGCGTCGATGGCATCCACTCGCCGGAGGCTAGCGCCGCGGCGGGCGTGAGGTCAGGACGTCTGCGGTCGGGTCTGCCGCGCTCAGCAGTTCCGTGTTCAGGAGTTCTGCGGCAGGGGGAGCGACGGCATCCGCCGCGAGAAGACCAGGAACACCAGCACGAACGCGCCGAGGAAGCCGAGCGCGATGCCGACCTGAACGAGTCCGAGGAACGCCATCGTGTCCTTCGGGACCAGCGACGGCCAGATCAGCACGTTGCGCTCGAGCCAGAAGCCGAACAGCGAGATCGCCGAGACGCTGCCGAGGATGACCGGCGTCCGCTTCGGGCGCTGGCCGAGAAGCACCCAGAACGGAATGATCCAGCAGCACGCCCAGACCAGCAGCGAGAGCTTCGCGTACGGCTCCTTCAGCCGCTCCCAGAAGAACTCCATCGCCCAGGTCTGCGACAGGTACAGCTCGCCGATCCCGGACTTGTCCATCATGAACTGGCTGCCGAGCCGGGCCTCGAAGAACTGCGTCTCCTCGGGCAGGTTGCCGTACCAGATCACCAGGTACTGAGAGAAGAACAGATACATCCAGAAGATCGAGAACGCGAAGATCATCTTGCCGAGATCGTGCAGGCGGTCCTTCGTGATCTGCCCTTCGAAGCCGACCGATCGCTGGTGCAGGATGGCGATCAGTGCTGTCGCACAGATCGCAGACAGGAATCCGCCCCACGCGAAGTAGGCACCGAACAGGTTCGAGAACCATGTCGGCGTCAGCGACATTACCTGGTCGAAGGCCAGGAACGACCAACCGAGCGCGAACGACAAACAGAGGATGGGCGCCAGGACCTGGAGCTTGCGCGCGCAGCGCAAGCGCTCGGCCTCGTCCCCCTGCCAGTTGGCCGCCCACATGCGGAGCAGGCCTGATCCACCGCCGCTGTGCGCGATGCCGCCGAGGGCAGGTCGAAACGAGTAGTAGAGGTACGCCTTCGAGAGCGCAGCCAGCCAGACCAGGATCCCGAGGTCCATCCAGAAGAGCCGCGTCGCGTTGAGATAAGACTCCTTTCCGGGCGGCGGTTCGTGCAGCCACGGGGAATAGATGCTCTCGCGGCCGAGGAAGTCGATCAGGAAGAACACGACGGTGAGGGGTACCCAGGCCCCGAGCGACTCGGCGATGTGGCGGATCGGCCCGGGCCAGCGCGCGCCGATGATGACGAACGCAGCCGACACGACGAGCGCACCCTGCGCCAGCGCGCCCCAGTAGAGGTAGTTGACGTGGAA
>CAYOHN010000184.1:0-7169 GCA_964403735.1 uncultured Spirochaetales bacterium
CGTGGTCGTCGTCACGATCAACTACCGGCTCGGCGTGCTCGGCTTCCTGGATCTCGGAGAGCCGGGCGACGTCGCCGCCGACAACATCGGGATCCTCGATCAGATCGCCGCGCTGCGCTGGGTGCAAGAGCACATCGCCGCCTTCGGCGGCGATCCGGACCACGTGACGATCTTCGGCGAGTCCGCGGGCGGCATGAGCGTCGGGACGCTGCTCGGCTGCCCGGCGGCGCGAGGGCTGTTCCACAAGGCGATCGCGCAGAGCGGTGCCTGCCACGCCATACACGCGGACCGGGAGTCGTCGTCCGCCGTGACCGCGGCCGTGCTGTCGACGCTGGGTCTCGCGACGCCGAACGTCCGCCAGCTCCGCGAGATCCCGGTCGACAAGGTGCTGGCCGCGCAGCAACAAGTGAGCATGCAGATGCTGACGATGGGCGGCAAGCACCTGCTGCCGTTCCAGCCCGTCGTCGACGGCGATACGATCCCGCGCCATCCGCTCGACGCGATCCGCGCCGGCAACGCCGCCGGCGTGCCGCTGCTGATCGGGACCAACCGCGACGAGTGGAACCTGTTCGGCTTCATGGATCCGGAGCTGCGTCAGCTCGATGCCGACAAGATCGCCGAGCGGGTCCAGCGGCGGCTGCCGCACGCCGACGGCGCCGAGCTCGTCGCCGGCTACCGCGCGAGCCGTCCCGACGCGGATTGGAGCGCGATCTTTCTCGCGATCGAAACCGATCGCGTGTTCCGGATTCCGGCCATCCGGCTCGCCGAAGCCCAGGGCCCGCACGCGCCGGCCGTCCACGCGTACTGGTTCACGTGGGCGTCGCCGGGCTTCGGCGGGTTGCTCGGTGCGTGCCACGCCATCGAGGTCGCGTTCGTGTTCGGCGGCCTGCACCTGCCGGGCGCCGACCACTTCGTCGGCACCGGCCCGGACGCCGACGCGCTGTGCCGGCGCACGATGGACGCCTGGCTCTCGTTCGCCCGCAGCGGCCATCCCGGCCACGCCGATCTCCCCGACTGGCCCGCCTACGACGTCCCCCGCCGCGCCACCCTCGAACTCGGCCCCACCTGCCGACTCCACGAAGACCCGCTCTCCGCAGAACGCCAACTCTGGGACCCCCTCCTCTAACCCCGCCGTCAAGAAAGGGGCCGGGTTGGATTGTCAAGTTTTCTGAATCGCGGGGCAGCGCGCGGCACCGATGCGGCGCACGACGCCAGTCCCGCCACCGCCGGCGCCGTCTACGCACTGCTCGCGTACACGAGCTGGGGCCTCACGCCGATCTATTGGAAGGCACTCGCGCCGGTGCCGCCGTTCGAGATCCTGTTGCATCGCGTGGTGGGCACGGCGCTGTTCGCCGCGTTGCTGCTCACCGTCTCGCGGCGCTGGCGCGAGGTCGCCGCCGTCGTTCGGCAGCGCGGGCAGCTCCTCGCACTGCTCGGATCGGCAGCGCTGATCGCCAGCAACTGGGGCGTCTTCATCTGGGCCGTCCAGAGCGGGCAGATCACCGCGACGAGTCTCGGCTACTACCTGACACCGCTGGCGAGCGTCGCGCTCGGCTTGCTGCTGCTGCGCGAGCGACTCTCGCGCTTGCAGGGACTCGCCGTGGCGATCGCCGCCGTCGGCGTCGCGGCGTTCGCGTTCTCGCTCGGGCGGTTGCCGTGGATCTCGCTGTACCTCGCGTTGTCGTTTGCCACCTACGGGTGGATCCGGAAGACGGTCGCCGCGGCGTCGCTCGCGGGCCTTGCCGTCGAGACCGCGCTGCTCGCGCCGATCGCGCTCGCCGGGATCGCCTTGCTCGAAGCGCGCGGCGTCGGCGCGCTCGGCCGCGACGAGCCGCTCGGCGCGATGCGGATGGCGCTGCTGCTCGGCGCCGGCATCGTGACCGCTCTGCCGCTGGTGTGGTTCGCATCGGCCGCGCGGCGCCTGCGACTCGTGACGCTCGGGTTGTTCCAGTACCTCGCGCCGAGTCTCTCGCTCGCCCTCGCGGTCTTCTCGTACGGCGAGCCGTTCACGCGAGCGTACGCGCTGACCTTCGCCTGCATCTGGGCGGCGCTGGCGCTGTACTCGTTCGAGTCCGTGCGGACGTTCCGGGCGCTGCCGCCGCCGGCCCCTGCGCCCGCGCTGGATTCCGAGCGCCCGCCGGGTTAGCCCGCGCGTCTGCCGGACGTCTCGAAATCGGGACACGGGGAAATCCCCGCGCTGCGAGCGCGAATCCTCAACCCGCGCCCCTGCCGCGCCGATCCATCCTGCCATGTTGGACGGTCGCCTCTGCATCGCCTCTCACGCCCAGGACTCCGACTACGCGCCGACGTCGCGGGTGCTGCTCTGGAAGCTCGGCTACGCGCTGCTCCCGCCCGAGGAGGCGCCGGAGCCGGCCGTTCGGGTCGTGCGGGACGATCGCCTCGAGGAGGTCGCCGGCCCGACGCGCGAGCCGATCATCCTGCTGACCCGTGGCCGTCGGCGGAAGCCTGCGGACCCGCGCGTCCTCGGCTCGCTGCGGCGGCCGGCGGGACTGCACGAGCTCTACCGCCTGCTCCAGGCTGCGACGGAAACGCATCCGCGCGCCGTCCCCCGTGTGGCGTGTTCGCTGAAAGCGCGCGCCTCGAGCGAGACGCATCGATGGGATCTCACGCTGACGTCGCTGTCCGAGAACGGCGGCCTCGCGAGCGGCGTCCCGCGCCCGCGGCTCGACACCCGCGTCCTGCTCGAGATCGAGCTGCCGTGGGGAGAATCGGTCGGGGGTCCCGCCGTCGCGGCGTACGAGCAGGGGGAGGACCTCGGCTTCGTCTTCCACGACATCAAGCTCACCGACCGCAAGCTGCTGACGAAGGCGGTCGTGAAGCTGCTCGATCGACTCTGAGCGGCGCCGATCGCTCACGGCTCCGCGGATCCCAACGCGAGCAGCGCGGCGAACGCGGGCACGAGGTCGTTCGGCACGGGCGCACACAGCGCCATCGCCTCCGCTCCATCGACGAAGTCGAGCTTCCACGCGTGCAGCTGCACCCGCGCGGCGGAGACCCCGCCGTAGCGCGTATCCCCGACGATCGGCGCACCCGCGGCTTCGAGGTGCACACGGATCTGATGGGTGCGGCCCGTGATGGGTTCTGCCTCGACGAGGGCCACGTCGCCGTCGCGAGCCAGTACGCGAAAGTGCGTGTGACTCGCGCGGTGGCCCGGCGCCGGGGACGTGCGCAGCGTGTAGCGATAGCGTGTCGGATGCAGCGTGCGCGCGATATGGCCGGTGATCTCGAAGACGTCGTCCGCCGGCGCCGACGACACCAAAGCCAGATAGCGCTTGCGCGCGCGCCGATCGCGAAACACCGCTCCCAGTCGGGCCGCCGCGCGCGCGTCACGCGCGAAGACCACGACGCCGCTCGTCTCGCGGTCGAGCCGGTGGACCGCCACGAGCCTCGGTTCGCCAAGAGCCGCGCGCAGGGCGTGCTCCAGCCCCGTGATCCGACTCGCCCGCGTCGCCTGCACCGCCACGTGCGCCGGCTTGTCGACGGCGATCCAGTCGCCGCGTTCGGCGAGCACGCGCTCCGCTGTGATCTCGACCGGATCCGGCTCCCAAGCCAGCGCGTGCAGATCGACGCGGGTTCCGGCGGCGATCTGCGCCGGCAGGTCGTGCGCGCCGTAGGGCCGGCCGGCGAGGTGGACGCCGCCGTGGCGCAGCAGGCGAGCGACGGCTGCCGGATCCCACCCGGCTTCCGCGGTTCGCGAAGCCAGGTCGTCGGAAAGGAACCGATCCCGGCTCTGCGCGCTCGACGTCGTCCATTGCAGGCGCAGCACGGGCGGATCGAAGCGCTCGCGAGCAGAGCGCGGCGGCGCGGCGGCGGTGCCTTCGGCGTCGGGCGGGATCATCCGAATCGAAGGGTACGCGAAGCCGTCCGACCCGGTCCGCGATGGGGCGTTGGATCGAAGCCCGGTTTCCGTGCGTCGTCAGAACGCGGGCGGGAGTCCGGGGAACGGTACTGGAGAGGCCAGCGTCGAAGCGACGAGCAGAGAGGCCAAGCGGAGATTTCGAGACGAAACCGTTCCGCCCGCGGGCTTTTTAGGCCGCCGTCGCCGCGTTCTCGACGCGCCACCAGAGCCGGGGGCAGGATATGCGGAACGCGCCGTTTCGATATACGATCGCCCGCCTGACGACCTGGGAGACCCATATGCGCCGATCGTTTTCGTTCGCTCTCGCGCTGCTCGCCGTCGCGGCGAGCCCGCCTTCGGCCGTCCGCGCCGAGGAAGACGCACCCACGGGAGCCCCGGCGTTCGCCGAGGGCGACGTGATCACCTTCGACGCCATCGAGCGGCTGCGTCCGTTCCTCCCGAAGGAAGTCTGGAACAACCGCGACTTCTTCTTCTACGAAGGCATGAAGCTCGAGATCGGCCCTGCCTTCGCCGACTACTCGCCCGCACCGACGTACGCGGCGGCCACCGAACAGTTTCGCGGCCAGCCGAAGATCGGGCCCGGAGAATCGCTCGAGAATTTCGTCGCCGGCCAGCCCTTCCCGATGGAAGAGATCGATTGTACCGGCGACCCGCAGGCGGGCGTCAAGATCATGTGGAACTTCCACTATCGCTGGGCGCCCATCAGCGGCATGTCGAGTTTCCACTACTCGTACTGGGACCGCGGCGAGGAGCTGCCACTCTACTACCAGGGCAGCGGCGGCGGTGTGCAGCTCTCCCGCCGCTCGGAGCCCTCGCTCCTCGAGCAGGACGGCGACCTGTTCCGCGGCGAAGCCCGTCAGCGCGCGGGTGGCGCCGAAGTGACGGCGCCGTTCGACGCCCGCGGCATCATGCTGCTCACGTATCGCTACAAGGAATCAGATCTCCCGCTCGACCGGGCGCGCAACGACGACACGTGGGTCTACGTGCCGACGCTGCGACGCGTGCGTCGGATCTCCACCGCGCAGCGCTCCGACGCCATCTCCGGCACCGACTTCACGCTCGACGACCTGTTCAGCTTCAGCGGCGTCGTTCCCCAGTACGAATGGGAGTGCATCGGCAAGCAGGACGTGATCGCGCCGGTCAACACCAAGGTGAAGGGCTATCCGTACGTCGAGAACCAGAACTTCGGCCCCTACGGGCTGTCGTTCGCCAGCGATCGCTGGGAGCTGCGCCACGCGGTGATCGTCCGGATGACGCCCAAGAACAAGGATCACCCGTACTCGCGCAAGGATCTCTACATCGACCCGCAGAACCTCCAGCCGCTCTACTCGATGGCGTACGACCAGAAGGGCGATCTGTGGAAGATCATCTACCACAACAAGCGCTGGAGCGGCGACGAGTCGCTGAGCGGCGAATGGTTCGAGCCGTGGGACGAGGTGCCGGAGCCGCGGATCCATGCCGTCGTCAGCGACGTCATCATCAACGTGCAGACCGGCACCGGCAACCGCATCGAGTTCTGGGACGCCGGCGGCAAGTCGATCGGCAACAAGGCGCGGATCCGCCGCTACATCGACGTCGGGCGGCTGACGCGAGGGCGCTGAACGTCCGGCTGAACGTTCGATTCGGCGGCGCTACCGTCCTGATTCACGTCGGGAGGAGTCGCCATGGAGATCCGCGCCGCGGTCGCGCGCGCTGCCGGCAAACCGCTCACGATCGAGACGATTCAGCTCGCCGGGCCGCGCGCCGGGGAGGTGCTGGTGGAGCTGAAGGCCACCGGGGTCTGCCACACGGACGCGTATACCCTGTCGGGAGCGGATCCGGAAGGCCTGTTCCCGTCGGTGCTGGGTCACGAAGGCGCTGGCGTCGTCGTCGAGGTCGGCGGGGGGGTGCGCTCGCTCCGGCCCGGCGATCACGTGATCCCGCTCTACACCCCTGAATGTCGCGACTGCAAGTTCTGCCTGTCGGGCAAGACCAACCTGTGCCAGGCGATCCGCACGACGCAGGGGCAGGGGTACATGCCGGACGGCACCAGCCGGCTCTCCGACGCCGCCGGCCACGAGCTGCGCCACTACATGGGAACGTCGACGTTCGCGAGCCACACCGTGTTGCCGGAGATCGCCCTCGCGAAGATCCGCGAGGACGCCCCGTTCGAGGCCGCCTGTCTGCTCGGCTGCGGCGTCACCACCGGCGTCGGCGCGGTCCAGAACACGGCCCGCATCCATGCGGGCGAGACGGTGGCGGTGATCGGCTGCGGCGGCGTCGGGCTTTCGGCGATCCAGGGCGCGCGCATCGCCGGCGCCGGGAAGATCGTGGGCGTCGATACGAACCCGAAGAAGCAGGCGATCGGCGAGGCCATGGGGATGACGGAGTTCGTGAACCCCGCCGAGCTGGAGGGCGAGCTGGTTCCCTACCTCGTCGATCTCACCGGCGGCGGCGCCGACTTCTCGTTCGAGTGCATCGGCAACGTCCACACGATGCGCCAGGCGCTCGAGTGCTGTCACAAGGGCTGGGGCCAGAGCGTCATCATCGGCGTCGCCGGTGCCGGCCAGGAGATCTGCACGCGGCCGTTCCAGCTCGTGACGGGCCGGGTGTGGCGCGGCAGCGCGTTCGGCGGCGCGCGCGGCCGGACGGACGTGCCGAAGCTCGTCGACTGGTACATGGAGGGTAAGCTCCAGATCGAACCGCTGATCACGCATCGAAAGCCGCTCGCCGCGATCAACGAAGCGTTCGAGCTGATGCACGCCGGCGAGTCGATCCGCACCGTCGTCCACTTCGATTGAAGCCGGCGACGAAGCCCAGGAGAACACCATGCACCCGTATCCCCATCGCTACACCGTCTCCGCTCGGATGCAGGGCCAGCAGCCGATCGCACTCGCCTCGCCGGGCCTGCCGGATCTCGACAGCGCACCGCCGGCGGAGTTCGACGGCCCCGGGGATCTGTGGTCGCCCGAGACGCTGCTGGTGGCCGCCGTCGTCGACTGCTTCGCGCTGACGTTCCGCGCCATCGCGCGCGCGTCGTGCTACGAGTGGACGGCACTGCGCGCGGACGCGGACGGCGTCCTCGACCGCTCGCCCGAGGGCACGCGCTTCACCGAGATCCACCTGCGCGCGGAACTCGACGTGCCGACCGGCGGCAACGCGGAGCAAGGCGAGCGCCTGCTCGCGAAGGCCGAGAAGAGCTGCCTGGTTTCGCGCTCACTGGCGGCGCCGGTCCATCTCGAGGCGACCGTCCTTGTCTCCTAGCCCTGATCCGGCATTGCCCGGTGTGGTGAAAACACGGAATTGAAAG
>CAYOHN010000185.1:0-7088 GCA_964403735.1 uncultured Spirochaetales bacterium
GCGGCTTGATCCGAGCCGACCCGCACTCCGAGGCTCTCGGGCGCGCGGCCGAGGAGTCGAACCGATGAGCCCCCGTCTGCTCTCGCGCCTCGTGGGACTCGCGTTCCTGGCCGCCGCTTGCGGTCCGCAGGACGCGCCTCCGGCGATCGTCGCGCCGCCGGTCGTCGTGGAACGCGTCGACGCGCATCGGATCGAGGACCGGATCGAAGCGACCGGACAGCTACTGGCCCGTTCGCAGGCGGCCGTCGCCTCGCAGGTCGGCGGCCAGATCACGCGTATCGTCCGCGACGAGGGGCAATCGGTGACGGGCGGAGATCTGGTGCTCGAGATCGACCCCGAGCGGCGTCAGCTCGAGGCCGACAGCGCTCGCGCGCTGCTCGCCCAGGCCGACGCGCAGGCGGGCGAGGCCGAACGCGAACTCGGCCGCAGGAAACAGCTCCACGCCCAGGGCGTCGCATCCGACGCCCGGCTCGACGAGGCGCGCACGGCGCTGCGCAGCCTGCGCGCGAGTCGCGACGCGCTGCGCGCCCAGCTCGGGATGACCGAGCGCTCCGTGCGCGACTCCAGCGTTCAGGCGCCGTTTGCCGGCCTCGTGGCGCGTCGCCACGTCAGCGTGGGCGAGTACGTGACGCCCGGGCAGACGCTCTTCGATCTCGTCGCGCTCGACCCGATCGAGGTGGAGTTCCACATCCCCGAGCGCGACTCGAGCCGGGTCACCGTGGGCGCCTCCGTGGACGTGCGCGTGGCGCCCTTCCCGGACGAAACCTTCCGCGCCACCGTCAGCGTCGTCTCGCCGGTGATCGATGCCACCACTCGGACGCTACGCGTCAAGGCATCGCTCGCGAATCCCGACGGACGCCTGCGCCCCGGTCTCTTCGCCCGTGCGGATCTCGGGATCGCCGTGCGCGAAGGCGTTCCGATGATTCCCGAGGAGGCGGTTCTGCAGCGGGCCGACGGCGCCGTCGCCTTCCGCCTGATCGACGGCAATCACGTCGAGCGGCGCGAGCTCGAGCTCGGGGTCATCCGCGACGGCAGGATCGAAGTGCGCGACGGACTCGCCGCCGGCGATCTCGTGGTGGTCCGCGGCCAGAGCGAGCTGATGCACGGAGGTGTCGTCTCGGTGCGGGATGCCACGGGAGCTCCGGTGTCGAGTCCGCCAACCGAGCTGGGCGTCGCCAGCGACGCCTCCGCGCGGTCGGTCATCCGGTAGGAGGGCTGGGATGACGCTCTCCGATGTCGCGATCCGTCGACCCATCCTGACGTGGATGATGATGCTCGCGCTGATCGTGTTCGGTGTGATCGGCTTTGCGCGTCTCGGTGTCGACCAGTTTCCGGATCTCGAGTTCCCGGTCCTCACGGTGCAGGCCGTCCTCGATGGCGCGACGCCCGAGGGCATGGAGGAGGATGTCACGGATGTCCTCGAAGAGCGCCTCAACACGATCGGCGGCGTGCGTTCGATCCGCTCGACGTCGTTCCAGGGCGCGACGATCCTGGTCGTCGAGTTCGAGCTCGGCACGGACGTCGACGTCGCCGCGCAGGACGTGCGCGACAAGGTGGCGCTGGCGCGGGTGGAGCTTCCGGTCAACCTCGAGCCGCCGGTGGTCGGCACCTTCGATCCCAACGACATGCCGGTCTTGTGGATCCCGCTCGATACGCAGCGTTCGCTGGTGGAGACCAGCGAGGCGGTGCGACGTCAGATCAATCCCTTCCTCGAGACGATCCCCGGCGTCGCGGGCGTCGCGATCTTCGGGCGCCTCGATCGCAACATCCGCATCTGGCTCGACGGCGATCAACTACGCGCCCGCGATCTCAGTGCTAGCGACGTGCTCGCGGCGCTGCGCCGTGAGCACGTGGAGCTGCCGGGCGGCGCCGTCGAGAGCGATCGCGTCGACTACTCGGTCAAGACGGATGCCGAGTTCCGCAGCGTCGCCGAGCTCGAGACGCTGATCGTCGCGCATCGGGACGGCGCGCCGATCCGGCTGCGCGACGTCGCTCGGGTCGAAGACGGCGCCGAAGATCCCACGATGGTGGCCCGCTTCAACGGCCAGGACACCGTCGGCATGGGCATCCGCAAGCAGACCGGCGGAAACACCGTCGCCATCGTGGACACCGTGCGGGCGCGCCTCGACGAGATCTCGGCGGTCCTGCCGAGCGGGATCCGGCTGACCGACGCTGCCGGCTTCATCGACTTCTCGAAGGGCGTCCGCGAGGCGGTGGCCGAGACCGAGTTCGCATTGGCGTTCGGCGCGCTGCTCGCGGTCTTCACGGTGTTCATATTCCTGCGCCGCAGTCGGCCGACCTTCATCGTCGCACTCGCCATCCCGATCTCGTTGATCGCGACCTTCGGCCTGGTGTACGCGGCCGGTTTCACGCTCAATACGATGACGCTGCTGGGCATGGCGCTCGCCGTCGGCGTGGTCATCGACGATGCGATCGTCGTGCTCGAGAACATCGAGCGGCACCGCGAGCAGGGAGAGAACGCCTTCGATGCGGCCAGCAAGGGGACCCGCGAGATCGCATTTGCCGCGACGGCTGCCACGATCTCGGTGGCGGCGGTGTTCCTGCCGGTCGTCTTCGTCGAAGGGCTGGTCGGCAGCTTCCTGCGCGATTTCGGTCTCACGGTCGCGGGCGCCGTGCTGCTCTCGCTGTTCGTCGCGCTCACGCTGACGCCGATGCTCGCCGCCCGCATGCCGCCGCCGGCGGAGCGCAGCCACGGCAGCATCTACGATCTCCTCGAGCGCGGGTTCGAATGGCTCGAGACCCGCTATCGCTCGATCCTCGGCTGGACGCTCGCGCATCGCGGCGCCACCGTGACGGTCGCCATCGTCAGCCTGCTCGGCGCTTGCGGCCTCGGCAGCCAGCTCGACACGGAGTTCTTTCCGCCGGCCGACGAGGGGATCTTCTTCGCGCGTCTCGAGGCGCCACCGGGAACTGCGCTCTCGGCGACCACCGAGTATCTCGAGCGCGACGAGGCGTGGTTCCTGCAACAGCCCGAAGTGGTGGGCTTGTTCTCGGCGGCCGGCTCGAGCGGCGGCGGCAACGAGGCCGCGCGCCACTCCGAGACGAACATGGGCCTTCTCTTCGGGACGCTGCATCCGCGCGACGAGCGCACGCGCAGCGTCCAGGAGCTGATCGCCACGGCTCGTCAGGAACTCGGACGGGTCCCGGGCCGCAAGCTGCGTATCTTCAATCCGAGCGAGATGATGAGCTCCGGCGCCAACCAGGGCTCCTTCGAGGTCGAAATTCGCGCCAACGTCGAGCTGGCGGAACTCGATCGCCTCTCCCAGGAGCTGATCCGCCGCCTCGAAACGCTCGGCGGCTTCGTCGATCTCTCGTCGTCGTTGAAGATGGGCCTGCCGGAGGTTCGGATCGTTCCGGATCGCGAGAAGGCTGCGGCACTCGGCGTCGATGCGCGCAGCGTGGCCGAGGCCATTCAGATGATGATCGGCGGCCGCGACGTCGGCGTCTTCAAGGAGGCCGGCCGGCGCTACGACATCCGCGTCCGTCTCGAGGAGAAGGATCGCCGGGATCCGGCGCAGATCGGCCGCCTCTACGTGCGCAACGACGCGGACCAGCTGGCGGAGATCCGCAACCTGGTCGACATCGAGACCGGCGCTGCGCCGTTCGCCATCACGCGAACCAACCGGCAGCGTTCGGTGACGATCGGCGCCAATCTCGCCGATGGCCGTACGCTCGGCAGCGCGGTCGAGGACGCGCAGCGGGTCGCCGCCGAGATCCTGCCGGAAAGCGCGTCGTTGGCGCTCTCCGGTCAGGCGCAGGCGATGCAGGAAGGCGCCGAGCAGTTCGCGCTGGCGCTCGCGCTCGGCATCCTGGTGATCTACATGGTGCTAGCGGCCCAGTTCGAGAGCCTCGTACACCCCCTGACGGTGATGTTGGCGCTACCGCTCGCCATGGTGGGCGCGCTGGTGGGGCTGCTGCTCGGGGGCCACACGCTGAACCTGTTCAGCATGATCGGGATCCTGCTGCTCTTCGGGCTGGTCACGAAGAACTCGATCCTGCTCGTCGACTACGCCAACCAGCTCCGCCGCGAGGGCATGGACAAGCTCACGGCGATGCGCACGGCCGCGCCGGTGCGGCTGCGCCCGGTGCTGATGACCGGCGTGTCGATGATTTTCGGCGTGCTGCCCGCAGCGCTCGGAGTCGGCCCTGGCTCCGAGTCCCGGGCGCCGATGGCCGTCGCGACGGCAGCCGGGATGTTCTCGTCGATGCTGCTGACGCTGCTGGTCGTGCCGGTGTTCTACCTGCTGTTCGACGACGCCGCCGAGCGCGTGAAAAGGGGACTCAGGCGACTCCTCGGCAGCGCGCCGGCAGCGACGGAAGCGCTGCCGACACGCTACGAGTAGAGCCGCGTCGCTCGGTCTCTCGCCAAGACACAGAAAGCGGCCGATGCTCGTGGCACCGGCCGCTTTCTGTGTCTCGGCGAACCGACGTAGTCTTCGTCAGCTGCGGCGGCGACATCCTGCGACCACGAGGCCGGCTGCGAAGATCAGCGCAGCGCTGGGCTCGGGGATCGCCGGCGCCGGCAGGGCGGTTCCGTCGAAATGCACCGTCAGAGCGCTGAAGGCAACGCGAAAGTCGCCGCGCACGGCGTGCACCGAGAGTGTGACCGCATCGCCGACCCTCGAGACGAGTGCAGTCACTTCACCGCCGAACATGTTCAGGAACGCGATGCCACTGTCGAGGACGTCCGAACCGATCCGCAGCTCACCGAACTCGAACCCGAGATCGAAGTCGTCCATCACCCCAACGGTCACCACGGCGTACTCCACGGAGTCCGCCGAATACCCGTTCGGCTCGAAGCTGTGGGTGATCTCCAGCGGCGAGCCGGTTGAGACATATCCGGAGCCGAGCCCCGTGCCCGTGCCGAGCCATTCGAGTTCGCTATTCGAGAAGACCTGAACGATGTGGCCCGGATCGACCAGCGTGTCCATCTCCGCGTAGCGGTTGTCGAGCAGCGTCGATGTCTGGACTTCTGTGTGCCAGACGGGGATCGCCGCGGAGGTTCCTGCGTAGGAGAGAGCGAGCATCAGGACAGCAGCGGAAACCAGCTTGCGCATTTCGAAACTCCATCAGAGACGATAACCGCCGGATGTTAACCGCTGGGCATGCGCAAGTGCAAGGACGAAAATGCGTTTCCGGTTTCCTGCGGCAGACACCCCCGAGGGGTGAGGTCCGAGTTCGATTCGGCGCGATCCGAGCGGTGGCGAGCCGGAACGCCGCGCTACGATGCGCCCGAACTCGATTCCCGATTCGGGACGCCGCGCCCAGCCCCGTCCCGCCCAGGAGCCTTCGATGACCCGTCCTGAAGGGCCGTCCGCAGACCGCACTGACGGTAGATTGCTCTCGCCGGGCTTCGGGCTCAGGATGCCCTTCGGCATGTTCCTCGCCCCGTTCCACCCGGTGGCCGAGAACCCCGAGCTGAGGCAGCGCCGGGACTTCGAGCTGGTCGAGTGGCTGGATCCGCTCGGCTACGACGACGCCTGGATCGGCGAGCATCACTCGGCGGGCAACGCGATCAACGCCGAGATCCAGAAACACGTCTCCGAGCAGCGCGAGAAGGCGAAGCCGGCCGAGGAGGGCGCGGCCTGAGCGGCGCGCTGCTGGTCTCGCGCTGGGTCGAGGATCGCTACGCCGCGGCGCTCGAGGCAGCGGCGCCGGGCGTTCCGCGCGTCGTGCTCGAGCCGGACGGCGCCGTCCGCGGCGACGCCGCGGCGGTGGACGCGGCGTTCTTCTCCGGCGACGTCTTTCCGGACCGCGTGCGCGATTTCGTGCTGGCGCTGCGCGATGCCGCGGGGCTGCGTTGGCTCCACACGTTCAGCGCCGGCGTCGATCATCCCTGGTTCCAGGCGCTGCGCCAGCGCGGCGTCCGGCTCAGCACCTCATCCGGAGCGCAGGCCGTGCCGATCGCGCATACCGTGCTGCTGTACCTGCTCGCGCTCTCGCGCGACTTCGGCCGCTGGCAGGACGCGCAGCAGCGTCGGGCGTGGGAGCAACACGAGTTGCGGGATCTGCAGGGGCTCACGCTCGCGGTCGTCGGGCTCGGACCGATCGGGCGCGAGGTCGCGCGGCTAGGGACGGCCTTCGGCATGCAGGTCATCGGCGCGCGCCGCACGCCGACCGGCGACGAGCCGTGCGAGACGTGGCCACTCTCGCGCCTCGACGCGCTGCTGGAAGTCGCCGACGCCGTCGTGCTGGCGCTTCCGTTGACCGACGAGACACGGGGCTCGATCAGCGCGGCCCGGCTCGCGCGAATGAAGCGCGGCGCGTGGCTGATCAACGTCGGCCGCGGCGCGCTCGTCGACGAGGCGGCGCTGGTGGCGGCGTTGCAGAGCGGAGCGATCGGCGGCGCCGGGCTCGACGTCTTCGCCGTCGAGCCGTTGCCGCCCGAGAGTCCGCTGTGGTCGCTGCCGAACGTCATCGCGACTCCGCATAATTCCGGCGACACGCCGTCGAACCTGCCGCGCGCGTGCGAGATCTTCGTCGACAATCTCGGCCGCTACCGACGCGGCGAGCCGCTGCGCAACGAGGTGACGTGATTCGAGGATTCTCGAGACGAGCAACGGGATCCGTCGTAACGCTGGCGCTGGCGTTCGCCGTGGCGGCCGCGGCGCAGAGCGGTCTCCCGACGGTTCCCGCGACGATCGCCGGCGAGGCGTTTCGGCTCGAGCTGGCAGCGGACTCCGAAACGATGTTCCGAGGTCTCGGCGGGCGGACCGCGATTCCGCCGCGCGGCGGCATGCTCTTCACGTATCCGGCGCCGCGACCGCTCGCATTCGTCATGCGCGACTGCCTGGTGCCGATCGACATCGCCTACCTGGCCGCCGATGGCCGCGTGGTCAATCTCTACACGATGCAGGTCGAGCCGCCGCGTCGAGAGGGCGAAAGCGTCGCGGCCTACGAATCGCGTCTCCCGACCTATCGCAGCACCGGCCCGGCACGCTACGCCGTCGAAGTGGCCGGCGGACTCCTCGACGAACTCGGCGTCCGCCCCGGCGATCGCATCGAGTTCGAGCTGCCCTGACAAAGCGTCAACCAAGGGGCCGGGTTCTTTCGTCAACTGTTCCCCC
>CAYOHN010000186.1:0-7043 GCA_964403735.1 uncultured Spirochaetales bacterium
GGTCCATTGCCGGGATCGCGTGCTGCGCGCTGCTTGCGGCGGCGCCGGCATCGGCCGCTGTCTACGACGTCGGTCCCGGCCAACCGCTCGCGGCAATTGGCGATGCGCCGTGGGCGACGTTGCATCCCGGCGACGAGGTGCGCATCCACTGGCGCCCGGAGCCGTATCGCGAAAAGTGGGTGATCGGGCGCAGCGGCATGGCCGAGGCGCCGATCGTCGTGCGCGGCATCGCCGGTCCGGACGGAGCGCGGCCGGTGATCTCCGGCGACGGCGCCACGACGCCGGCTCCCCTCGACTACACCAACGAGCAGCGCGGCGTCGTGAAGATCGGGACGTCGAACGTGCCTCCGAGTACGTTGCCGGCGCACATCGTCATCGAGAACCTCGAAATCCGTTCGGCGCACCCCGACTACACCTTCGAAGATGACCACGGCGCGTCGCAGAGCTACGCGAAGAACGCCGCGTCGATCTATGTCGAGCGCGCGGTGCATCTGGTGATCCGAGACTGTGTATTTCGCGATTCCGGCAACGGGCTCTTCATCGGCGCCTTCGACGGACAGACGGCGGACATCCGGATCGAGGGCAATCACTTCTTCGGCAACGGCAACGAGGGCAGTGCGTTCGAGCACAACAGCTACACGGCGGCGATCGGGATCGTCTACGAGGCCAACCGCTTCGGGCCGCTCCGGCCCGGCGCCGACGGCAACAACCTGAAAGATCGCTCGGCAGGCCTGGTGGTCCGCTACAACTGGATCGAGGGCGGCAACCGCCAGCTCGACCTGGTGGACGCCGAAGACAGCGGCGTGCTGGTCGCGGATCCGAGCTACCGAAAGACGTTCGTGTACGGCAACGTGCTGATCGAGCCGGACGGCGCCGGCAACAGCCAGGTCGTCCACTACGGCGGAGACAGCGGGAATCCCGCGATCTACCGCAAGGGGATGCTCTACTTCTTCCACAACACGGTCGTGTCGCTGCGCACCGGCAACACGACGCTGCTGCGGCTCTCGACGGGCGACGAGACGGCGGACATCCGCAACAACGTGCTGTACGTCGCTGCCGGCGGGAATCGCCTCGCGCTGCTCGACGTGGACGGTCAGCTCGCGCTCGCGCACAACTGGCTGAAGCCGGGCTGGGTCGAGAGTCGTTCGGGCGCGGTCGACGTCGGCGATGGCGGCGGCAACGTCGAAGGCGCCGCGCCGGGGTTCGCGGACGAGGACGCGCAGGACTTCCGGCCGCTGCCGGGCAGCGCGATCATCGACGCCGGCGCACCGCTCGCCGCCGAGGCGCTGCCGGCGCACGCGGTCGCACGCGAATACGCGCCGCACCGGGCCAGTGTCGCGCGCTTCGACGTCGGCGCGCCGGATCTCGGCGCGTACGCGGTCGTTCCCGAGCCGAGCGCGGCGCTCGCCGGTGCGACCTCGCTCGCGATGCTGGCGGGGCTCTCCGCTCGTCGTTCGCGTCGCTGCTGAGCGCCGCTCGCGAGCCGCCCATCCGCTACGATCTCGCGCCGTGAAGCTGCTGGCTCTGGATTTCGACGGCGTGCTCTCGGACTCCGCGCGCGAAGCCTTCGCGGTCGCGCGCCGGACCTACGGCGAGCTGCAGCCCGAGTCCCCGCTGCGTCGTGCCGACGAGGCGTCGCTGTGGCGCGCGTTCCTCGAGCTGATGCCGCTCGGCAATCGCGCCGAGGACTATGCGACGGCGCTCGCGGCCATCGACGCCGGCGTCGAGCTGCCGGATCAGACCGCCTACGACGCGTATCGCGACGCGCAGGATCCCGGCTGGCTGCGCGCGTTCCATCGGCATTTCTATCAGGTGCGGAGCGCGTTCGCGGAGTCCGACCGTGCCGCATGGCTCGCGCTGCTCGGACCCTACCCGCAGATGCTCGAGCTGCTGCGCCGGCGCGCCGGCGACTGCGAGTACGCGATCGCGAGCGCCAAGGACCGCGCGTCGGTCGGCATCCTGCTCGAGCACTACGGCGTCGCCGACTTGTTCGAGCCGGAGCTGATCGTCGACAAGGAGGCCGGCGTCACCAAGGACGCGCACATCGGGCGTCTGGCCAGGCTGCGCGGGCTCGACTGCGCCGAGATCACCTTCGTCGACGACAAGGTGAACCACCTCGACGTCGTGGCGCCCCTCGGGGCGCGCTGCGCGCTGGCCGGCTGGGGTTACAACGGACCGCGAGAGCACCGACTCGCCGTCGAGCGAGGCCACCTGCTGTGCACGCTCGACGATGTCGAGAGCCTGCTCTTCTAGCCGGCAAGCCGAGGGACGCTGAACTCGTCACCGCCCGGTCCCCTCGGCCACGTACCCGAGGCGGGCGGGGGTTGACAGCCCCACCCAGATGGTCCATTCGACCGTGTTCGGCTCGCGCCGAAGATCGCCGGTTTCCGCCGCGGAAGGAGCATCGATGAGCCAGGCCCAGGTCCGCGATCCCTTCGGCGCTCCGGCGCACGCCTCGCCGACTTCGTTCTGGCAGCGAGTGATCGGGGCCGTGCGGCTCGATCCGGGCGCATGGCAGGAGATCCTCGACGATGCATCGTCCACCGCGCAGGCGGGCGTCGTCGTCGCGAGTGTGGCTCTGGTGGGTGCCTCGACGGTGTTCTTCGGGATCGAAGGGACGCTGAGCATTGCGATCCAGAGCGCACTCTCGACGTTGTCGAGTTGGGCGATCCTCGCGTTGCTGCTCTGGGGACTCGCTCACTGGTTCCGGCATTCGATCCGGGCCATCGAGGCGTTTCGGGTCGTCGGTTTCTCGATGGCGCCGCTGGCGCTCCTCGCATTGGCGGCGATCCCCGTCGCGACGCTGCAGATGGTGGTGCGGCTGCTGGCGTTCTCGCTGTTCTTCGCGGCCATGGTGGGCGGAACGCGTCAGGCACTGCGCGTCGAGACGATGCGGGCGGCCTTCGTCTGCGTGATGACCGGACTCGTAGCGATCTTCCTGTCGATGCTGTTGGTGTTCCTGGTGGCCGGCGTTTGATCGCCGAACGACCGCTTGGCGAAACGGTCGCGTCGCTCTACCCTCCCGATCTGTCCCGTCCGACCCGCATGCTGGAGATCCCGTTGTCCGCACCGAGTTCTACCTCCCCGTCCCGTTCCGCGTCCTCGACGGGCTCGACCTCGCTGGAGCTCGACTTCCAGATGCGCGCCGAGCGGACGCCCAATCCGCACAGCGTGAAGTGGATCCTCTCGCGCACGCTGCTCGGGAGCGGGCAGAGCGCGCACTTCGAGACGCCGCCGGCCCCCGACGTCTCGCCGCTGGCGGCGCGGCTGTTCGCCATCGAAGGGGTGAGCGGCGTGTTCCTCGCGGGCAACTTCGTGACCGTCACGAAGCGGGAGGAGCTCGAGTGGCCGGTCCTCGCCCAGTCCCTGGTCGATGCGCTGAAGGCTTTCGCGGCGAGCGGCGAGCCCGCCGTCGGTCCGGACTGGGAGATGGCGCGGACCGAGAGCCACTCCGATGTCGAGGAGCGCATCCAGCGCATCCTCGACCACGAGATTCGCCCGTACGTCGCGCAGGACGGCGGCGACGTATTGTTCGCCGGGTTCCGCGACGGAACCGTTCAGCTCTACCTGCAGGGCTCGTGCAGCGGCTGCCCGAGTTCGACGGCGACGCTGAAGCACGGCATCGAGGCGCGCCTACGCGAGGCGGTGCCGGAGGTGCAAGAGGTGGTCGCGCTCTAGCAGGGCAGCGGCAACATGACAGAACGCTTGCCGGCATGAGGTCCCCCCTCCGCGCCGGCATCAGGTCGGTGATCGTTGCGCCGACTACTAGAGATGGAAGAGGGGGGACGCCGCTTGCGATCCAGCTCGTTCGAGCGCCGGCGTTCGACCGGCCGCGTCCCGGTCGGGCCCGGGTTGAACCCGAGACTTCGCCGGGAATCCGCCGGAAGTCGCCGCTCCGGCGCGCGTCGGCGACGCACGATGACGTTCCGCGGCCGTCTGACGATGGGACTGCTCGTCGCCGCCGGATTCGGCGTTGGCTGGTGGACCGCGCAGGGTCTGGCGACGTGGGGGAGCGGCGCGCCGGCCGTCGGGAGCGCCGGCGCCGCGGTTTCGGCCGGGCCGCCCGTCGACGGCGGGGATCCCTCCGGGCCGGTCTCGTCGCCCGGGACCGACAGCCTCGCCGCCGTCACGTCCATGCCGACACCGTTCGTGCCGCCGCCGGTTCCGGAGGAGGTGCTGCGCCGACTCCCGCCGTCCGCCCGCAACGGGCCGCCAGACGCGGGCGCGGATCCGGCGGCGAGCGCCATCGAGCGGATCGCGGCGCCCACTTCTTCCGTCGGGATCCTCGGTCCCCTCGAGGTCGAGTACACGGTCGATCCCGAACTCACGCGTGCGGTGTTCGATGTGCTGCGCCGCGGTCGCGTGAAACTCGGCCATGTGATCGCGATGGATCCTCGCGATGGGCACATACTTAGTTATGTGTCGACGGATCCCGTCGTGTTTCCCGCGACCCGTCCGTATCCGATGGCATCGCTGATGAAGGTCGTGACGGCAGCGGCGGTGCTCGACAGCACCCCGCAAGCGGTATCGCGCCCCTGTCGGTTCCGCGGAAGTCCGTATGCGCTGAACGTTGCGCTGCTGAAGCCGCCGCGGCAGGGCCGTACCGCCAGCTTCGAACGCGCACTCGCGATGTCCAACAATCAGTGCTTCGCACAGCTCGCCGTTCACGACGTCGGTGCACCGCGCATGCTCGACGAACTCGCGACGCTCGGGGTGCTCGAATCGCCGGGGCCCGGTCACGCGCCGGGCGAAGTCGATGCGATCGAGTCGCCGCTCGCGCTCGGGAAGCTCGGCTCGGGGCTGGCCGGCTCGCGGCTCGCGCCGCTGGCGGCCGCTCGGCTGGCGGCATCGCTCGCCGACGGCGAGTTGGTGGCGCCGCGCTGGATCGCGCGCGTCACTGACGCCAACGGTACGGACCTGGCGCTCCCCGACGAGGCGCCGCGCCGGGTGCTCGGCCCGCGCGTCACACGCGAGCTGCGCGGGATGCTCGTCGAGACGACGCTCACCGGCACCGCCCGCCGCGCGTTCCGCGATCCGAAGGGCCGCCCGCTGCTCGCGTCGATCCGCGTGGCTGGAAAGACCGGCAGTCTCTCCGGACCCGATCCGAAGGGGCGCTACGAGTGGTTCATCGGCGTCGCGCCGGCCGATGCGCCGCGTATCGCCGTGGCCACCGTCGTGGTGCACCAGGACAAGCGTTGGCACAGCGCGTCCGACATCGCGGCCGGTGTGCTGCGCGCGGTGTTCTGCTCCGACGGCGCCTGTACCGCCGATACGACCTTGGCCGCGGCGCCGAGCGCCGCGCAGCGCGAGGGTCGGGACCTGAACTGACGCGCGCGACCGGCTCCGCCGCCGTGCCCGGCGCGGTCGCTCGCTTCAAGCGAGGATTTCGCCGACCACGGTCCCCAGCGCGCCGACCTCGCCGTCGCTCAGTTGCTCGACCGGCGGCAACGTCGCCACCAGTTGTTCGAGCCGAGCCGCGGTCTCGGGGGCGACTGCCAGGAACTGCAGGCCAAGCCCCTGTTTGCCGTCGTCGCGAGCCACGACGGCATCGACGACCAGCGGTGACTCCCGGGCCGGATCGTAGAGCGCGACGCGCAGGCGCGCGCCCACCTTGAGATCCGGGTGCGCGTCCACCCGCATGCCGCCGACGGCGAGATCGCGACCGAGCAACATCCGATGCATCGCCGCGGCGGCCTCGGCGATCACCCTGCGGCCATACACTCCGCGCGGTTTGCGGCGCCGTTCGCGCGGCGGACCGCGCCGCCCGGATCGGCTGATCAGCGCGGCGCCCAGCCGCGACGAGGCACCGGGCGACGAGGCACCGGACTCCGGGGACTCGCCTTGTGGCGGGGTGGCCGGCGCATGGACGGGCTGCGTCACGGCGGGGTCCTCGATCAGGCCGGCACGGTTGCGAGTTTCCGAGCCGGTCGCGTCGCCGCCCGCGCTGCCAGCGGGTTCCGGATGCGCCGCCGGTTCGTCCGCTCGGGGAGCTGTGCGCACGGGGGTTGCCCGGGGAGCTGCCTCGGGCTGCTCGTCCGGGGACGGGGAACCCTGCGCGGTCGCGACGTCGGGCGACGCGGCAACGTCCGGCCGCAACGGCTGGACCTGCGGCGTCGGCGCGGGTCCCAGTCGTATGTCGCGGCGTGCTAGGAATCGCGTGAGGACGTCGCGCGTCGTATCCGGAAGTTGTTGGAAGCGGACGGCGATCCGGAAGCCGCCATCGGCCAGCGCTTGCGCATCGCGTTCGCAGCGCAGGATCTGACCGGGAACGCCGAGATCGGCGTCGCCGAGCAGATCCCCCGGAAGCTGCAGATTCAGTTTGGCGCCAGCCGGAAGCGGGCGGTCCGCGATCAGGCGACAGCCGCCGAGCGAGAGGTCGACGAGCAACGCGTCGCGTCGGCGCATGCCCGAGCGCAGGCTGATGTCGAAGCCGACGGGAACGCGAGCCTCGGAACGGCGCTCGTCACCGCGATAGAGTGCGCGCAGGATCAGCAGGTGCAGCGCCGTCGGGTGGATGGGGCGGCGCACCAGGTAGAGGAATCCCAGGCGTCGCAAGACGGCGCGTGCGCTCGGGGAGTCTTCCTCGACGATGGCGATTCGAACCGGGCGCAGGGATCCGTCGCTGGCATGTGGCCAAGCCCGCGCGAGCTTGGCGCGGCGCATCGTCGTCAGGAACAGATCGCGCGGGGGGTCGAGACGATTCGGAACGGCTCCCCCGCGGAGATGCGCGAACTCGATCCCGAACTCGTCGAGGAAATCGCGGATATCATCGAGCTCTCCGTCGTCCACGAGGAGAACGGGGAACTTCCCTGTGTTGGCGGCTCGCTGTGCCTGACTCGCCACTCCAGTCCTCCGACGCGTCTCGGAGGTCCGATCGGCCAGACGCCTCGAGAACTCGAGGGGGCTACGGAGTTTTTGGTTTCGAGGGGGTGCCCCCCCGCCCGGCGGCCCGCAGCGCGAGCGCAGCGATCGCCAACCCGACGATGATCGCGACGAGGATCGACACCAGAGCGTTTCCACCGGTCTCCGGGAGCTGCAGCCCG